>JANLSY010000201.1:0-9016 GCA_031362665.1 Sphingomonadales bacterium | reverse complement strand
GGCGCGGCAATGTGTTCATGCAGTCACAAGTTTGTGCTTTTCAGGCCACGCCTCTGGTGCCACAGTGGCATAATGGCAACAAAGGCGACGGCTGAAGAGGTGGAAGAGCAGTCGCTGTTAAGGCGGGTTGTAGCTTCGACTATCTATGCCTTTGGCAATAGCCAGTCGATAAGACTCCTCGAAATTGGCAGCGCGATAATGTTGGTTGTCGTCGCGGTGGTCACGTCCGCCATCCTCTTCGGCCAAGGGCCGCAGTCTGAACCATTGTCTCCTGCGGCATCAGCTGCGATGCTAGTTGCAAACATGCTGCCTGCGACGCTGCTGCTGGTTCTCTTCGGGCGGAGGGTCGCGCTCAAGAGAGCCGAGAGCAGCAACATCGGTAGCAAGCAATTGCTTCATGTCAGGTTGGTGGCGATTTTCTCTGCAATAACGGCGGTCCCGACTTTGCTGCTGGTTATATTCGCTTCACTGCTTTTCCAGAGTGGAGTTCAGTTCTGGTTTTCAGGGTCAGCGCGCGGGATGCTGGAAAATGCGGGCGAGCTTGCCAAAGGCTATTACGAAGTCAACGCGCGCGACGTAGGTGATGAAACGCAGACAATGGCGGGCGATTTCCGCAATGCGCTTTCGCAGACCAGTCCGGATGATCCCGCGTTTCTCAGCTACTATTTCGAACAGGTTTTTCGACGGCGTTTGAGCGAATCGGCAATCGTGACGATCAGCGCCGATGGGGTCCAACAAACCGAGGCAGTCGCTACCGAAAACGAGAATCGCAAACAGGATTGGATCGCAGCAGACGTCTTGGCAAAGTTGAAAGCCGGCGAGGGGCTGGTGGTAACGAACCGTACGGACCGTATCGAGGTTGTGACAGTATTATTCGATAGCCCGCGCAGCTATCTTTATGCCAGTCGTACGCTGTCGGTCCCGTCCTTTGCACTCGGAGAAAAAGCGCAATCCGTCCTTCAAGACTATGATAACATGGTCGCTCGATCGCGCGCATTGCAATTGCAGTTCAACGTAGCGCTGTATGTCGTTTCCCTGCTTATTATCGGCATCACGCTATGGATAGCATTGCGCGTCGCAGACCGGCTCGTTCGCCCGGTCAATAATCTAGTCGATGCCGCGCAGAAAATTGCTGACGGCGACCTGTCGGCGCGAGTTACCGAAGACCAGTATCGCGCTGACGAGGTTGGTTTCCTCTCACAATCATTTAACCGAATGACCGAGAGGCTCGAACGTCAGACTGGTGCGTTGCTGGCCACTAACCACCAGCTTGGCGAACGGCGGATGTTTATCGAAACCGTATTGGAATCGGTGTCTGCCGGTGTCGTTTCGGTTAACGAAAAAGGTATAATCGAGCTTGCAAACTCCACGGCCGAACAAATGTTGCGCGGAAAGTCAGAGAGCATTGTGGGTCTGAATTTCGAGGCTGTCGCGCCAGCGCTCGCAGAACTGGCGCGCGACAAATCGCGTGGTGTGGTGCAGCTTGGTGACGGACCCGAGCCATTGACGGTGGCAGTAAAAGCGTCACAACGCGAACGCGGAAGGGTGGTGACGTTTGAAGATATCAGCCAGCAACTTGCCGACCAGCGCCGCGCCGCGTGGTCCGATGTCGCGCGCCGAATTGCCCATGAAATCAAGAATCCACTGACACCAATCCAGCTTGCTGCGGAACGCCTGCAACGACGTTTCGGAAAACAGATTGAGCAGGATGGGGCTATTTTTGAACAGCTAACTGCAACGATTGTGCGCCAGGTTGGCGACCTCAGAAATATCGTGGATGAATTCTCGTCGTTTGCGCGCATGCCAAAACCTGTTTTTCGCGAGGAGAACCTCAACGACATTGTCGGGCATGCCGTTTTCATGTTTGAGGTCGCTCATCCCGACATTAGCTTCTCATACGGTCAGGCTACGGTATCGCCGGTATTGATCGCCGATCGTCGGCAGCTTGGGCAGGCAATCACCAACATATTGAAAAATGCGGCGGAGTCAGTTGAGGAACGGAAAAAGACGGATCAAAAACCGGGTGAGATTTCTGTAAAATTATACGAGAAGGATAGTCGCATTTATGTCGAGGTTTGCGACAATGGCATCGGCCTTCCTGAAGATCGCGATCGTATAATGGAGCCCTATATCACTAATCGCGCCACGGGCTCGGGTCTTGGCCTCGCGATTGTGAAGAAGATTATCGAGGAGCATTTCGGCGAGATCGTATTGACCGATGCACCCGGCGGCGGCGCGATCGTGACCTTGATATTTAGTCCAGACGTTGTGGCCGAAAAAGTCGGGCCATCGCTTGCTCGCAAAAATCACACAGCGCATGAAAAGGATGACGCATAAATATGGCGCTTGATATTTTAATTGTCGACGACGAGCAGGACATTCGCGACTTGGTCTCCGGTGTTCTGGATGACGACGGCTATGGAACTCGTACCGCTGCCACAGCCGATGAAGCTTTGGCAGCACTTGACGAGCGTTTGCCATCGCTCATTCTGCTCGATGTGTGGCTTCGGGGTTCGTCGATGGATGGCATCGAACTGCTTAAGGCTATTAAACAGCGCGATCCGCAGATCCCCGTGATTGTGTTTTCTGGGCATGGCAACATCGACACCGCTGTCGCAGCAATTGCCCAAGGTGCGGCGGATTTCATCGAAAAGCCTTTCCAGGCGAGCAAGTTATTACACTTGGTTTCGAAGGCGACCGAAACCGAACGATTGCGCGCTGAAAACGCCTCGCTGCGCGCACGCGTCGGGATGGCGGATGAACTGACCGGTTCTTCGGCGGCGATTAACACCGTGAGGGCGACGCTTAAAAAAGTTGCCGCAACAGGCAGCCGAATGTTAATCACCGGCCCTGCCGGCGTAGGCAAGGAAGTGGCAGCGCGATTGCTACATAGCTGGAGCCCGAGGGCTGAATCGCCTTTCATTTCGGTCAGTTCCGCCCGGCTTTCTCCCGAACGGTTCGACGAGGAATTGTTCGGCATTGAGCACGATGGCAAGCTGGTGCAGGCCGGAATGCTCGAACGAGCGCATGGCGGGACGTTATTCCTCGACGAGGTCGCCGACATGCCGCGTACCACGCAGGGAAAAATCCTACGTGTGCTCACCGATCAGAGCTTTGTCAGGGTCGGCGGCGACAGGCAAATTCGGGTTGATGTTAGGTTCGTTTCGGCCACAGCGCGTGATTTGGCTGTGGAAATAGCTGACGGCCGTTTCCGCGAAGACTTGTTTTATCGACTCAATGTAGTGCCCGTTGAGATACCACCATTGGCTGGGCGTCGCGAAGATATCCCTGATCTTGCGAACCATTATGCCGCGCGCTTTGCTGCCGAGCATCGCTTCGCGCCGCCTTTAATCTCTGACGACGCGATGGCTGCGCTTCAGGCTTGCGAATGGCCGGGCAATGTCCGGCAACTGCGCAACATCATCGAACGAACGATAATTTTGGCGCCTGCGAACCGCATTCATACTATCGAAGCCGATATGCTTCCGTCGGAAGTCATCAATAGCTACGAAGGCTCAGAGCATAATGTCACCTCGTTAATGGGGGCACCGCTGCGCGAGGCTCGTGAAGCGTTTGAGCGCGAGTATTTGCGAGTACAGATCAAGCGTTTTTCGGGTAATATTTCGAAAACTGCAACGTTCGTGGGAATGGAGCGGTCGGCACTGCATCGAAAGCTCAAGCTGCTTGGCATATCAGTTCGCAAAAATGGCGCAGACAGCGAGGAAGACGACTGAATCGTGCAATTGCGAAAGGATTGTCATTGTTGTAAATAAATTGCACCAAATCTGTGGCAGGGCTGGTGTTAGGCAAGGTTCTACGGCGGTTTAGGTAAGCAACAATAAGATAATCGGATAAAGATAATGACTGAAAAAAACAACGGTCTTCAGGACCTCTTTCTGAACTCCCTCAGAAAGTCCAAAACACCAGTTACCATGTTTTTGGTAAAAGGCGTCAAATTGCAAGGTGTTGTAACTTGGTTCGACAATTTTTCGGTGCTGTTGCGCCGTGATGGTATGTCGCAACTGGTCTACAAGCATTCGATTTCTACGATCATGCCATCGACTTCTCCAGATAAGGCGTTGTTTGACGAGATGATGTCGCGAACCAGCCACAGGGCAGGGATGCTCCAGGACGTGTTCCTGCATGCGATGTGCGACAAGCGCGAATCGGTGACTACTTTTCTAGTCAACGGAGTAATGTTGCAGGGCGCGATTGCGGCATACGATCTATTCTCGCTGCTTCTGGAGCGCGATGGCACGACGCAGCTTGTCTACAAGCATGCAGTATCGACCATCCAACCTGCACATCCTGTCAATCTCGCCGAATATAATCAGGGCGTCGATGAGGCCGATATTTGAGCGTTTTTGAACGGAGTGAGATCGACGAATTCGCCCGCGGTGCCCGTGCGCTTGTCGTTTATCCGGAATTGCCGGGCAAGGCGACTGTCGGGCCCGAAGCCCGCCTTGACGAAGCAGAGGGATTGGCGCTTGCCATTGGCCTGAATGTCGTGCGCAAGAAGCATTATCGGGTCCGCAATCCACGCGCGTCGACTTTGCTCGGCGGAGGGCAGGTTGACGAGATTGGAGAAATCGGCCGCGATCTTGAAATCGACCTTCTGATCGTAGATGCAGCGCTGACCGCGATCCAGCAGCGCAACCTGGAAGAGAAAACCGGACTTAAGACCATAGACCGGACAGGACTTATCCTCGAAATTTTCGGTGAGCGCGCTGCTACAGCGGAAGGGCGATTGCAGGTCGAACTAGCGCATCTGGATTATCAGGCGGGCAGGCTGGTTCGTAGCTGGACCCACCTTGAGCGCCAACGCGGCGGTTTTGGCTTCCTCGGTGGCCCGGGCGAAACGCAAATTGAAGCGGACAGACGGATGATCCGCGATCGTATGGCCAAGCTGCGTCGCGAGTTGGAAGAAGTGAAGCGCACCCGTTCATTGCACCGCGCTCGCCGCAAACGTGCACCTTGGCCGGTAATCGCACTGGTTGGCTATACCAATGCGGGCAAGTCGACATTGTTTAACCGGCTGACACGGGCGAAAGTGCTAGCCGAAAACATGCTGTTTGCGACGCTCGACCCGACGATGCGGGAGATATCGCTGCCCGGCGTTGAAAAGGCGATTTTGTCGGATACAGTTGGGTTTGTCTCTGACCTGCCAACGCAACTCGTAGCGGCCTTCCGCGCGACATTGGAAGAAGTGATTTCGGCCGACATCGTCGTCCATGTCCGCGACATTTCGCACCCCGAATCCGACGCGCAACGCGACGATGTGCTGGCTATTCTAAATGATCTTGGCATTGGAGGAGGTGCAGACGTCGGGAAACAGCCCGAAATGATCGAGCTATGGAACAAGGTCGACCTGCTAGTTGGCGAGCGGCGGGACGAATTGTCCAGCCTATCCGAACGCAATGCCAGTGTTTTGTTGATCTCGGCGGAAACGGGCGAGGGGGTCGATAACTTCAAACAATTGCTGTCAGATCGCATCGCCAAAGGCAACGAACTGCGAACGATAAAGCTGAAAGCCGATGACGGCGGTGCGGCGCTCGCTTGGCTTCATGAGCGCGGCAAGGTTATCAGTCGGTCGGAGGAAGGGGATCGATTGCTTGTCGAGGCTTCGCTTAGTCGACAGCTCTGGGGGCAATTTGAAAAGCAGTTTGAGACCGTTGAGGTTCTCGGTTAAAAAGTTTCCTTAGCCTTTGCATGTTGCCAAAGTGCTTCCTTTTCCTCAAGCGCCAACCCCACGAATGCATCACCAGCCTCTTCTTCCATCGTACGGAAGCGGCGTTCGAATTTGGCGGTCGCGGCTTTCAGGGCGGCTTCCGCGTCGACATCGAGAAAACGGCTCATATTGACCACTGCAAATAACAGGTCGCCCAACTCTTCCTGTTTGTGCTCAACCGAAGTTGCAGCTTCAACCTCTTGTATCTCCTCGAATATTTTTGCCTTAGCGCCTGTGATATCAGGCCAGTCGAACCCGGTTCGCGCAGCACGCTTCTGGATTTTTTGGGCGCGCAATAAGGCCGGCAACGCGAGAGCTACACCGGCCAGCGCACTATCATCTTCCTTGCTACTGCGTTCTTGGGCTTTGATAGCTTCCCAATTCACCACGACCGCATTCGGCGTACCGGCCGCGGTATCTCCAAAGACATGCGGATGGCGGCGCATCATTTTTTCGCAGATGCTATCGATGACATCCTGGAGATGAAAGCTGCCCAGTTCGGAGGCCATCTGGCTGTGAAAGACTACTTGAAGGAGCAAGTCGCCAAGTTCATCCTTGAGCGAGTGCATATCGTTTCGTTCAATTGCATCAGCAACCTCGTAGGCCTCTTCGATTGTGTAAGGCGCGATGGATGCAAAATCCTGCTCCAGATCCCACGGGCAACCACCGACCGGATTGCGTAAGCGTGCCATTATGCTGGCTAGAGGGGAGATGTCGGGGTTTTTAGGTTCAGGCATATTTAAGTTCGATAATATATATTATGTTAAGTAATAAGTGATATTAAGGTTGTAGGGTCATGATGTTCCCCTCGACCTTCCAGCTTTTCATTCCGTCGAGGAAGTTCATACCCAATACATTTGTTTCGCCAAAACTTTCGGACACAACAACTTTGTGATCGATCAACTTGTGCGGACCAATCTCCAATGATTGGACGATACCACGCTTGGCGGTCACGGTACCATTGGCCGTTTCGATGAGAATCGGATAACCATCAGTATCCACCTTAACGCCAGTTTCGGCAGCCGTGGCGGCATTTATCGCGGTCGTGGTCGCACCGCTGTCGATCATAAAATTGACCGGATTGCCGTTGATTTCGACCTGAAGCCAATAATGCCCGCCGTCCTGGCGTTTCAGCTCGATGGCTTCGCCACTGATTGATTGGCCGGCTGTTCCGGCAAAATCGGACTTTACGCGCTCCCAGATGGTTTGAAACTCGAACCGGAAACTGAAAATCGCAAACATGGCAGCGAAAATGGCGACCCAGGCCAGCGCCATCTTCGCCACTTGTCCCATCGGCAAACGGCGTGCAGCCAATGAACTGACAAGCAGCAGCACGCAAACCACGCCCCATACCAGCGACGGGCCATCTTCCATCATGTTCACGACGCTGCCTTCGAAAAGAGGCGATAGAAGTTCTCGGTTGTTTGTGCGGCGAGGGCGTCCTCCCCTTCCCCACGCAATTTGGCGACGAAACGTGCGGTATCAGCCACAAAACCGGGTTCACCAGTCCTGCCGCGATATGGCACCGGCGCAAGGAACGGGGCGTCGGTTTCGACAAGTATGCGGTCTGCTGGCAGCCATTTCGCAACCTCTTGCAGGTCGGTGGCATTTTTAAACGTCACGATACCCGACAGCGATATATAAAAGCCTAGTTCAAGAGCCTTATGCGCAAATTCGGCACTTGCGGTAAAACAATGAATGACACCCTTATATTCGCCTGCAGTCATTTCTTCAGATAAAATCTGATAAGTATCCTCTTCTGCATCACGGGTGTGCACGATGATTGGCAGACCGGTTTCGCGGGATGCCTTGATATGCTCGCGGAACGACGCTCGCTGTTGTGCACGGTCGCTATGGTCGTAATAATAATCGAGGCCGGTCTCCCCGATGCCGACCACACGCGGATGTGCTGCTTTATCAATGAGTTTGGCTGCATCGACGCCCGTGTGTCCGTCAGCTTCATGCGGATGAATGCCCACCGACGCCCAGACATCACTTTGCTGCTCCGCAAGGCCAATCACTTCGTCCCATTCGCGTTCGCGTGTCGAGATGTTGAGCATCGCAGTGACGCCGCTGTCCCGCGCCCGCGCCAGCACATCAGCTTGCTGTTCGACAAGCCCCTTGTAATTGAGGTGACAATGCGAATCGACTAGCATCACGCCGGTTCTTCTGTCGGAAGTTCAAGTCGTGGAAACAGACCCTGTGGCTGCGCAATGCGGAAATCGCTCTCCGCTAGCGGCGAATACCAATGCGAACCGATTTGCGAAAAGTTTCGGACTTGGCCCGGTATCCCCATCTGGTCGAGTAATCTGGTGGCGCTTGACGGGATTACTGGCAACACCGCTACTGCTAATTGCGCGATGCAAATAAACAGAGTGGCCAGTACTGTTTCCATTCGGTCAGGATCGGTTTTTTTGAGCGCCCAAGGCGCTTGGACGTCAATATAGGCGTTACAGGCAAACACTGCCTGCATCCAGCTTTCCAGCGCTTGCGACATGGCGAGCTCTTCAAAATACGCGGGAACCTGTTGCGACACAGCCGCGCCAACCAACTCAAAAAGTGCTCGGTCTTCTTCGGTGTGACCATGGATCGCCGGCAAATACGCATCGCAATTTTTGAAGATAAGCGACAGCGTGCGCTGTGCGAGATTGCCAAAACTGTTGGCTAGGTCGGCATTGACGCGGGTAACGATTGCTTCCGGACTATAGCTGCCGTCTTGCCCGAAACTGACTTCGCGCAAAAGGAAATAGCGAAGGGCATCGACGCCAAACAATTCGGCGAGTTCCATCGGATCGACGACATTACCAAGCGACTTCGACATTTTCTCACCGCGAGAAAGTAGAAAACCGTGGCCAAAAACCTGCTTGGGCAAGGGCAGGCCTGCCGACATCAGAAAGGCAGGCCAATAGACCGTGTGGAAACGGACGATGTCCTTGCCGATAATATGCACGCTGGCAGGCCAGTATTTGCGCCATTCCTCTGTATCGTCCGGGAAGCCAATGCCAGAAATATAGGTCGTCAGCGCGTCGAGCCAGACATACATCACATGATTGTCACTGCCGGGTACCTTCACGCCCCAATTGAAGCTGGTGCGTGACACCGACAGGTCTTTCAGGCCGCCTTCAACAAAGCGGATTGTCTCGTTCTTGCGGCTTTCGGGGCGCATGAATTCTGGGTTGGCGGCATAGAAATCCAGCAGTGGCTGCTCATATTTCGACAGCCGGAAAAACCAACTCTCTTCAACGGTCCATTCGGCAGGGGTGCCTTGCGGGGACAGCTTAGTGCCCC
>JANLSY010000279.1:0-1605 GCA_031362665.1 Sphingomonadales bacterium | reverse complement strand
CGGGACTGACGCCGCGCTGAATATCGACAAGTTTGGCCCGTAATTGCTGCGTCATCTGGCCCGGACCACCGGCACCGATAGTAAAGTTGCCGCTTTTCGAATGCACGCTTCCCACCGGAGTGACGACCGCAGCAGTGCCGCAGGCAAAGGCTTCGACTAGCTTGCCCGATGTTGCATCGGCGCGCCATTGGTCGATGGCGTAACGTTCCTGGCGGACCGTCAGGCCCTGTTCGCGCGCTAGGGTCAAAATCGACTCGCGAGTGATGCCTTCCAATATCGTGCCGTCGGTCGGCGGTGTGATGAGCGTGCCGTCGTCGAAGAGAAAAAACAGGTTCATGCCGCCCAATTCTTCGATCCAGCGATTTTCGGTGGCGTCGAGAAACACGACCTGATCGCATCCATGCGCGATGGCTTCCGACTGCGCCACAAGGCTGGCAGCGTAATTTCCGCCGCATTTTGCGGCACCTGTGCCGCCGGGGGCTGCGCGGGTATAATCTTGCGAAACCCAGATCGAAATAGCGGGTGCGCCGCTCTTGAAATAATTTCCGGCGGCCGACGCGATGACCATGTAGAGATATTCTGCCGAAGGTTTAACGCCGAGGAAAACTTCGCTCGCGATCATAAACGGGCGCAGATAAATGGAGCCGCCCTCAACCGGCGGGAACCAGGCTTTGTCGACCTCGACCAGTTGTTTGCACGATTGCAGGAACAGTTCTTCGGGCAATTCCGGCATCGCCAGCCGTTTGGCCGAACGCTGGAAACGCCGTGCATTCTGCTCTGGCCGGAACAGCGCCATGCTGCCGTCGGCGAGGCGATAGGCCTTCAGACCCTCAAAAATCTCCTGCGCATAATGTAACACTGCTGTCGCAGGATCGAGTGTCAGCGGCCCGCGCGGACCGACTTTGGCGTCGTGCCAGCCCGTTCCTTCGGTGTAACGGATGGTCACCATATGGTCGGTGAAGACTCGTCCGAAGCCGGGATCGGCGAGCAATTCGGCTCGGCGTGCGGGATCGACCGGATTAGGGTTCGCCTCAAATGGAAATGCGCCAGCTATCATGTGCAGTCTCGTCTATAGGGTCTTGCACTGTCCTATGGGGTGCGCCAAGATACGTCAATATGGCTGTCCCATCTTCTTCTCCTGTTACCCCCGCCGCGTCGCCGCTTTTCTTGCGCGAACATGAGGTTCGGCGCGGCGTCGAGTTACTGTTTTTCGGCTATACGAGGCTTACACGTTCAATCGATGAAGGACTGGCGGAACATGGGCTGGGCAGGGCGCACCACCGCGCACTCTATTTCATTGCGCGCCAGCCCGACCTGACGATTAGCGACCTGCTCAAAATACTGGCGATTACTAAACAGTCGCTGGGGCGGGTGCTGACCGATCTTGGCGAACGCGGGCTCGTCGAAACACGCGCGGGTGCGACCGACCGGCGGCAGAAACTGTTGCGCCTAACGCCCGAGGGCTTCGCTTTCGAGGCGCAACTGTTCGATGCGCTGCGTGCCAGCCTAGCTGCTGCCTATGCGGCGGCGGGGCAGGAATCGGTAACCGGTTTCTGGCGCGTGCTTGAAGGTTTGATCCCACCCGAAGACCGCGAAATGGTAGCG
>JANLSY010000164.1:0-2251 GCA_031362665.1 Sphingomonadales bacterium | reverse complement strand
TTCATTATCGACGTTTGGATTTTGGCCGGATTGATAGCTGGTATTTGGCTTTCGAAGCGACGCGAAAACAACGGTACTGGTAATCCGTTTGGACCATCGCGCATCGCCGCATCCACAATAGCTGTGTACATATGTGCAAATCTGGCGATCACCAGCGTGGCAGAGCAATACGCCAGCAACAAAGTGTATCGTAAACCCTCATACATAGCGGCCAACCCTGTTCCCGTCGCATTTTGGCAAAGAGAAATGCTTTGGCAAAATGAATTCGAAATCGGTTCCGCGCTGTTTAGTTTTTTGACGTTTGGATGGACGAATGAAAAAAGAGTTGCTCGCGAGCCGCTAGATGAGCGGGTCGGCGAAGCCACTGCGGCAGACCCTGAAGCCGACGCATTTATATTTTGGTCTCGGTTGGAATTGGTCACCGTGAAAGAAATAAACGGTGTCGATACGGCTATAGTTACCGATCAACGGTTTACCAATCCATGGGTCGTCGACAGATTCACTGTCAAGGTTCCATTACCGAAGAAAACGCCATGATCGCCCCCGTTATCGTCTGGCTGCGCCGCGATCTGCGGCTGGCCGACCAGCCCGCTCTGGCAGCAGCGGCGGAAAAGGGCGCTTCTGTTATTCCCGTCTATATCCTCGACGACGAAACGCCGAAACATCGCAAGATGGGCGGCGCTTCTCGGTGGTGGTTGCACCACAGCCTTGCTTCGCTCGATATCGATTTGCGTGTGATCGGCTCGCGGCTGATTTTGCGGACTGGCAAGTCGGACGAGGTTCTTGCCGCACTAGCCACGGAAACCGGGGCTTCTGCCATCCACTGCATCCGCCATTACGAACCTTGGTGGCGTAATGCCGAGAAGGCGGTCGCGAACGCTCTGCCTGTCCAGTGCAAAATAGTCTGCCATGACGGCAATTGCCTGTTACCACCCGGGAGTGTGACGACGGGCAGCGGCGGGCAGTATAAAATCTACACGCCGTTCATGCGTGCCTTATGGCAGCATATGCCACCGCATGAACCGCTGCCTGCGCCAACGAGCGTCAATGCGCCAGATAGCTGGCCGAACAGCGACACGCTTTCCGATTGGAAATTGCTTCCGACCAAACCAAATTGGGCGGGCGGCATGGAGGAAATGTGGTCGCCCGGAGAAGCAGGCGCGCAGGCGCGGCTTGCGGGGTTTGCAGATAAGGCAAAGCATTACGACGAAAAGCGCAATCTGCCCTCGGTCGCGGGGTCTTCGTTTCTGTCGCCGCATTTACATTTTGGCGAGATTTCACCCGCAACCTGCTGGCACGCGACAATGAAAGCTGGCGGCTCTGTCGATGTGTTTCTCAAAGAGCTCGTCTGGCGCGATTATGCGCAGAATGTAATTTGCCAGTTTCCCGTATATGGTTGCAAGAACGCGCGGGACGCGTTTGACAAGCTTCCTTGGCGTTCGGGTGATGAGGCCAAGGCCGACCTACGCGCTTGGCAGCAGGGCAAAACCGGCTACCCAATTGTCGATGCAGGAATGCGGCAGCTTTGGGCAACGGGCTGGATGCACAACCGGGTGCGGATGATTGCAGCATCTTTTCTTATCAAACATCTTCTGATCGACTGGCGCGAGGGCGAGCAGTGGTTTTGGGACACACTGGTTGATGCCGATTATGGCAGCAACAGCGTCAATTGGCAGTGGGCTGCTGGAACTGGCGTGGACAGCAATATGTTCGTCCGCATCATGGCTCCTTTATCGCAATCCGAAAAATTCGATGCGGCGCGCTATATTCGCGAATGGGTGCCAGAATTGGCCGAATTGCGAGAGCCGTACATTCACGACCCCGAAGAGCATGGGGTTCGTCCGAAAAATTATCCGCGCAAGATTATCGGTCACAGGGCAGCGCGGGAGCGGGCATTAAAAGCGCATGACGCGATTAAAGCCTAGCTTTCAACATCTAACCGATGCCCGGTTTCAAATTCCGACCGAAGCAATTTCATTATCGCTTCTGCCACAACCGACGGCTCTTTGACCGTCGCGGGGTCCTCGCCGGGATAGGCCGCGGCGCGCATCTTGGTGCGGGTTTTGCCGGGATCAACTATCGCCACGCGAACTGGCGACAGGTTTTTGACCTCTTCGGCATAGCTTTGGACCAGATTTTCGAGCGCGGCTTTCGACGCGCCATAAGCGCCCCAAAAAGCCCGTGGCCTAGCGCCGACCGACGAGGTGAGGGCGAGCATCCGGCCTGCTTCGCTTTTACGCAGCAACCCGTC
>JANLSY010000161.1:0-7221 GCA_031362665.1 Sphingomonadales bacterium | reverse complement strand
TCGCCGACCATCTTGTCGGCCTCTGCATCGCTAATCGCGATGCGCGAAAGCCGTGCGATTTTGTTCACGGTATCTTTATCTACAGACATAGGATTCCTTGTGGCCCGGACCGCAAGCGATCCGTCGGCTGCCGCTAGCATCCGCTCCGCCGCGCTTCAACGGGAAAAGCCCAGTTTGTCAGGCCGCATTCAATTTTGCGGTGCTATTTTCCTCAAATCCGCTAATGGCGCAGAAAATTCGAGGTTCAAAAATTGGTTCGCAAATTTCTCTATTTATTCGCAAGCCTGATCGTGTTGGTCATCGCGGGCGGCTTTGTTTTCAGCATCTATCAGGATGATTTAACCGATTTTGCTATCGGCCAGTTGGAACCTGATGTTAAGTTTGAAAAGCAAATTGCGCTGGCGACCAATGTCTATGACGACCCGCAAATGTGGTTTTCTCGGGGTGGACAGAAAAACAACAACCCTACCTTATGGGAGCCGATAGGTGCACCCAAAACCGAAGTTCCAGGCTCGGCGGCCATTTTCTTTATTCATCCCACGTCGTTCATGGCGAGGACAAGCTGGAACGCCCCGCTGAACGATCAGGAATCGCAGGATCGCGCGCGCTTGTTCCTGCGCGGCCTCGCAACACCCTTTGCTGCATCGGGCGAAGTTTGGGCACCGCGTTACCGCCAGGCTGGTATCTTCGCGTTCCTGACCACTAAGCCGGAAGGCGCGGCGGCGCTTGACGATGCGTATCAAGATATCCTGCTCGCCTTCGACCATTTCGTCAAAAATGTGCAGAAGGACCGCCCGATTATCTTGGCGGGTCATAGCCAAGGTGCGCTTCACCTGACGCATTTGCTCAAGGACCGCATCGCGGGCAAACCAATCGCCAAGCGGATCGTCGCGGCCTATGTCGTCGGTTGGCCGGTGTCGGTTACGGCCGATATTCCTGCGATGGGCATACCTGTTTGCGCCTCGCCCGACCAGACTGGTTGCGTCATGGGCTGGGAAAGCTATGCCGAACCGGCCCGATATGGCAGAATCCTTGAACTTTATGGTGCGACCATCGGCTTCAACGGCGAATCGCGCAAAGGAACGCCAATCCTGTGCACTAATCCTCTGAACGGTGGTGCCGCTGCGGATGCGCCTGCGACCGCAAACCTTGGCACACTCAAGCCATCTGGAGATATGAGCACTGGCGAACTGATTCCCGCAACTGTCCCCGCACGTTGTGACGACAAAGGCTTCCTGCTGATCGGCGACCCGGTAGACATGGGGCCGTACACGCTGCCGGGGAATAACTATCATGTTTACGATTACCCGCTGTTCTGGGCGAATGTCCGCGCGGACGTTCTTTGGCGTACACAAAAATTTCTGGAAAAATGATCTTCGACGCGGCCTCCGATTTCCGTGACGCATTGCCGGAAGGTGGTGTTTTGATCGGCCTAGATGTTGGCAGCAAGACCATCGGCACTGCGTTTTGCGACGCAGGCTGGACGTTCGCATCGCCTGCCGACCTCATTAAGCGCAGCAAATTTTCCAAGGACAAAGTCGCGCTGACCGCCGCGATTGCCACTCGCCCGACCAAGGGCATCGTCATCGGCCTGCCGCTTAACATGGACGGCAGCGAAAGTCCGCGCAGCCAATCGAGCCGCGCCTTTGCCCACAACATCGCGGATCTCGGCCTGCCCATATTACTCCGCGACGAACGTTGGTCGACGCAAGCGATTGAACGCGAAATGATCGCCGCCGACATGAGCCGTGCCAAGCGCGCCGAAAAAATCGACAGCGGTGCGGCGGCGTTTATCCTGCAAGGCGCGATAGATGCGTTGACGGCTTGATATCGAACGCAAAGCTGCGTAAGGCACTGGCTTTAATGACATGGACACAAGCATTTCCCGCCGACCGCTTTCCAAGCGGATCGGACGCTTTCCCGCACAAGCATCTGCTTGGTATCGCCGGTCTCCAGAAATGGGAAATTCTCTACATCCTGAAAGAAGCCGAGCATTGGGTTGCGCTCAACCGCTCTGGCGCGGCGAAACATGATGACCGGCTGTCGGGCCTGACCATCATCAACGCATTTTTTGAAAACTCCACGCGGACTTTACTGTCGTTCGAGATTGCCGGAAAGCGGCTTGGCGCGGATGTCGTCAACATGCACGCCGCACAATCGAGCGTCAAAAAGGGCGAAACACTCATCGACACTGCAATGACGCTGAACGCGATGCGCGCCGATGCCATCGTTATCCGTCACGGCAGTTCGGGCGCAGTGCAATTGATTTCTAGCAAAGTCGATTGCCCGGTTTTGAATGCGGGCGACGGTAGCCATGAGCACCCGACGCAGGCGTTGCTGGATGCGCTAACGATTTTGCGGCGCAAGGGCAAAGTCGAGGGCCAAACAGTTGTGATCTGCGGCGACCTTCTTCACAGCCGGGTAGCCCGATCCAACCTGTTCTGTCTGAAATCACTCGGGGCGGAGGTCCGTGTTGTCGCTCCCCCTGCCCTGATGCCCAGCGGTATCGAAGCCTTTGGCGCAAAGGCGTTCAGCAACTTTGATGCAGCGCTGGACGGAGCCGACGTCGTCATGATGCTCCGCCTGCAAAACGAGCGGATGCAGGGCGACTTCATCCCCAGCCCGCGTGAATATTTTCATCTCTATGGTCTCGACGAGCGGCGGCTGGCGTTGGCCAAGCCCGATGCGCTTGTCATGCACCCCGGTCCAATGAATCGTGGCGTCGAAATCGCTAGCAACATCGCCGACCATGTCGAACGTTCTGCTATTACTGAGCAAGTCGAAATGGGCGTTGCCGTTCGCATGGCCTGCCTCGACATACTCACCCGCAAGGCACGCAGTGTGGAGGGTTGGGCATGAGCGGGATCAGCATTATCGGCGGCCATGTCATATTGCCCGGTCAGGAAAAGGCCGAAGCGCTGCATTTGCATGTTGAGGACGGCAAGATTGCATCGGTCGGCAAAGCCGCGCCGCTGGCCGAGCAGTTCGACGCGAGCGGACTGATTGTGGCCCCTGGTATCATCGACTTGGGTGTGTTCAAAACCGACAAACCCGCTTTCCGCTTCGGCGGCATAACTCGTGCGGCACTTATGCCAGATCAGTCGCCGGTACATGACGACCCTGCAACCGTCCGCTATGCTGCGTTAAAGGGCAAGCCGGATTTCTGGGTGCACCCGCTGGCAGCCGCTACGCGCGACCTCGCAGGTCTGCAAATGGCCGAGATCGCTTTGATGAGGGAAGCTGGCGCCGTTGGCGTTGCAACGGGCCGTAAATGGATTGCAGACAGCGGTACCATGCTTCGGATCATGCGCTATTGTGCCGCACTCGACCTGCCGGTGATTGTCCATAGCGAGGATGCAGGATTGGCCGGAAATGCCGTAGCAACCGAGGGTGAAACCGCGACGTTGCTTGGCCTTGCCGGTTCCTCACCTGCAACAGAGACTTTGGCAATCTCGCGCGACCTATTGCTCGCAGAGGAAAGTGGGGCGCATGTCCATTTCAGGCAGGTAACGACCGCGCGAGGGCTCGACCTTATCCGCGCCGGCAAAGCCAGCGGCCTCAAAATCACGTGCGGCATTACTCCGGGCCATTTGTTCCTATCTGACAATGCCGTTTCCAATTTCCGGACATTTGCACGCCTTTCCCCGCCACTGCGCAACGAAGATGACCGTTTGGCCTGCGTTGCCGCAGTGGCCGACGGTACGATTGATGTCATTGCTTCAGGTCATGACCCTCGCGGCCCAGAAGACAAGCGACTGCCGTTTTCTGAAGCTGCACCAGGAATGGCGGGTGCGGAAACGCTGCTTGCCTTATCGCTCAATCTTGTGCGCGATGGCACGATTTCGACCGGGCGATTGTTCGAACTTTTGTCGGCAAATCCGGCGCGGATATTGGGATTAAATGCAGGTAAGATTGCCGACGGCTATGAAGCCGATCTGATTTTTATCGACCCCGATGCGCCTTGGCAGATCGATGGCGACAAGATGGCGGCGCTTGCGGGTAACACACCATTCGACAAGCTTCCTGTACAGGGCCGTGTTCGCCAAATAATGAAGGGCGGCAAGGTTCTGTAAACCTGCCGCCCTCCGGTCTCATTTTTTTTGTTATTAGCGCGATGCGATCCTGCGACCTTGGCTGCTTGCCATCCGCACCGGTGCACCGCCCGAGGTGTTGCGTACGAAACATGCCCCACCTTTAGACTTGATTTGCGAGCAAGTGGCGTTTGCGGAACCAGCATTGCCGAATCCCGTGGCGCTTAGGCGAACGAATTTACGTCCATTGACAGTGACCGTGGTTTTTGTCGGTTGGTGTCCAGCCAGCATGCCATAACGCCTACTGAGCTTTGCCCATGCATCATTGGCGACCGCGGCATTATCGAATGCGCCGAGCTGGACCACGTGCGTACCGCCCGATGCCAGCGGCCTCGCCCTTGGGACATCGGCTAGCGCCAGCTTGACAGGTGCAATTGCGGTTTTTGCAGGAACGACAGATGCCTTGATGAGCGGAGCTTCGAATACTGGAGCGACCGGTGCTGCTTCTGCAACTTTTACTTCAGTTTCGACGGCTGCAAAGCCTGCGCTATCTGCCACAGGCGCGGCTCCGATCGCTGCAAGTTCGACCTCGGCAACAACGGGCGCGGCTTCGACTGGAGCGGGCGCGATATCCGCCTGCGCCAATCCGACTGGCGCTACCGAATTCAGCGCGAGACGAACCGGTTGTCCGGAATCGGCGAGATTAGGCTGCACTTTCAGAAGACCAGCAACGCGCGCGGTGTAAGCTTGCGGACGGGCGTATTGCGCCCATTCCGTTATGCGTTCGTTGACCTGCGTCTGCGCCATATCTTGCTCCGCCATGACACGTGCATCGCGCCAGCGACCATCGAGCGCAAAAGCCAGTGCCAGATTCTGGCGAGTACGTGCTGTTGCGTTATCGGTGCGGATTGCGTCGGTCAGGATTGCAACGGCATCCCCAGACCGGCCGGCCAGTGCCAACGTCAGCGCATAGTCGCTGACTGGAAGAATGGATCGGTTGGCTTCGACCAGCGAAATTGCTGAATCGACATTGCCCTGTGCGATACGAGCCAACGACAGGCTAATCACGGTGCGCGGATCAACTTGGCCCAGCTCCATGACATCCATCAAAGTGCGCTCGGCGGCTACAAAGCGGCCTTGCGACATGTAAATCCGCGCCAATAATGCGCGATAGTCGCGGTTTTGCATATCGGCCTCTACCGCCAACTCAGCAAAGGTCAGTGCACGTTCGGACTTGCCTTTTGCCAGTGCCTTCTCGGCTTTCTTCGCCCAGCCATAAGCCTTTTCCGGACCCGCCTTTTTCGCAGAGACTTTTTCGGTGCTACCGAAGCCGTCGGTCGTTGTAACCACCGAAGGCACCGCGACAAAGGCGGTCGACAATGCGAGCTTCACGACAAAATTGCTATTCATGGCATCACCTCAAAAAAAGCTCTCAAAGAATGGGTCAATGTTTCTTGGTCGGAATGTGCGTAGTCATGTGGCCGATTTCCGGCATAGATTCCAAAAAGGCATCTAACGCGTCGGTCACGAGATTTTGCGCTGACTGATGGCGGATTGCACACGCCAACCGCAGTTTTAGGTGACGTTCTCCATCCAGACGCAGCGTAAATGCCGCCTTGTCCTTCATGCCAGGCTTCGAACGCGCCTTCGAACGGGGTGCGTCGGTCGTTCCGATGCGGCTAATCGGCCGAACGGGCGGCTCGGGTGTCATCGTCACTACGGTCAATGAGTCTGCAACCGAACGCTCCTCGCCAGCAAAGCTGTCGAAGCCGGCTTCTGTCTCCGGCTCGCCTTCATATTCTTCAGCGATCCGATCCTGCTGATGCTTGACATCAGGCACTGCAGCCGCGAGCGGATTTACGCCGTGGAAGCTATGGTCATAATCCATCGGTGTCGTGGGATCAGGATCGACATCATAACCCATGTCGTTCCAGCCAAGATCATCCTGTGCAAAAGCGGCACTTCCATTGGTTCCCAGCACAGCTGCCGGACGGCGCATGGCCGGACGTGCCAAGCCCTTACGGGCCAACAAAACTCCGGAAAGCGATGCGATCGGTTTGGGTTCGCTCATTTTCTTTGCCCCCTCCTGCACTTAACCTACGACCCGGCGACCGAAGCCGCCCATAGGTCGAGCCGCGGCGACAGCCTGCGGATTGTGCGCTGCGGCAGGGGCACTGAAGACGGTGCGGCGGAAATTCTTTTCGAGGCGATCCGAAATATAAGCCCACAACTGAATGACTTCTTGGGCAGACCGACCTTTGGGGTCGATTTCCATCACGGTACGCCCGTCGATCATCGAAGCGGCGTAGTCGGTGCGATGATGCAGGGTAATTGGTGCAACGGTGCCATGCTGCGACAGTGCGACCGCCGCTTCCGAAGTAATCTTGGCTTTCGGCGTGGCGGCGTTCACCACGAATATCAGTGGCTTGCCAGCACGTTCACATAAGTCGACCGTAGCGCCAACAGCGCGCAAATCATGCGGGCTTGGACGGGTCGGAACAACGATGAGTTCCGAAACCGAAATCACGCTCTGGATTGCCATGGTGATCGCAGGCGGCGTGTCGATCACTGCCAGCTTGAAACCCTGTTGGCGCAACACCGCGAGGTCGGAGGCGAGGCGGGCGACGGTGGTCTGCGCAAAAGCGGGCAATTCCGCCTCACGCTCATTCCACCAATCGGCAAGCGAACCCTGCGGGTCGATGTCGATCAGTACGACAGGTCCGGCACCAGCAAGCTGCGCCTGAACCGCCAAATGGCCGGATAGCGTCGTTTTACCCGAACCGCCCTTTTGTGATGCCAATGCGAGAACCCTCACATCTATCCCCTTTGCAAATGTTTCGAAGGCTGATGTGACAGAACAGGGCTAAAAATCCGTTAACGCTGCGCAGGATTTCGGTATGACGTCATCGCCGTTATCCTTGGTAAAGCTTAATGTGAAAGCCGCAGTAAGCCTTGAAAATTTGCGTCGGGCACTGGTTAAGCTATTAAGCCCTAATGTTTACCAAATTTCAGTTTCTGTGATTTAATGCGCATGGGACGTTGAATTGGAGTCAAGAAATGGCAACCGGGCTGCATCTCTCGAAATCTATATTGGCCGCATTGGTCCTGTCGTTGGTCGCTGCGCCTGCCGTCGCCGACGTCAAGGCCGGCGTCGATGCATGGAGCCGTGGCGAATATGAGGCAGCGGTCA
>JANLSY010000127.1:0-3275 GCA_031362665.1 Sphingomonadales bacterium | reverse complement strand
TGCGTTTCCGCGACCCCAAGGGTGATTTCGCGCGCTCGCCAGAGATACGGCTCGACTGGAATCCATTCGCCTATCTGCGCGGCGGTGTCGATGTAGACTCGCTAACCGCACGCGAACTAAATGTGGCGCGGTTGCCCGCGTTCCGGATTGTGCCTGATCGCGGCGAACCGTTATTGCCCGATCTAGATATCAGCATCGATCGGCTGAAAATCGACCGCATCATATTCGCCAAGGCGATTACGGGCGAGGAACAGGTCGCCTCGCTGGAGGGCAATGTGCGCATCGCCGATCGTCGCGCTGTGGTCGATGCCACGGGCGCGACATTGCAGGGCGACCGGCTGGTGCTGAAACTCGACGCTGTGCCCGACGACAACCGGTTCGATGTGGATGTGAAGATCAATGCGCCTGCCGATGGCTTGGTGGCTGGACTCATGGGCAAGAATGTCCCTGTGAAAGCGGCACTGAACGGACGCGGCAGCTGGCAGAAATGGGACGGCGCCCTCACCGCGCAGATGGGGGCGGAAGAAGTCGTTGATCTAGTGCTGACTGCTCGCGACGGCACCTTTACCGCAAAAGGCGTTGCCGCTCCCGCAAAAATCATGGCTGACAGCCTCATCATGCGCGCTTTGTCGCCAGTGGCCAATGTCGACGTCGCAGCGAAGTTCAACAACCGCGTCGCCGATATCAAGGGCAGCGTGCGGTCCGCCGCCATAGTGGTCGGCGCCAGCGGAATTGTCGACATGGGCGAGGGCAATTTCAATGACCTCGCGCTCGACATCCAGCTGCTCCGTCCGTCGATTATCGCTCGCAATGTCGGCGGTACCAACATACGCGGCAAGGCACTGCTCAACGGTGCCTTTGCCGGGCCTCTGGTCGCCTATTCGGCCACCGCGACGCGGCTATCGTTCGATACCACGACCTTCGAAGGCGTGAGCCTTAGAGGCGAGGCGCAAGGCCAAACTGACCGCTTCCTCATCCCTGTCAACGCCCGCGCGCGGAGAGTAACAGGGATCAACCAGATCGCGGGAGGACTCCTCACCAACGTCAGGATGAACGGCGATCTCGCGATAGCGAACGGACGCTTGCTTTCGGACAATATGAAAATCCGGTCCGACCGCATCAACGCGACCGCGCTGATCGTCGGCGATATCGACAAGGGCTTCTACACCGGCGCGTTCAACGGTAAAGTTGACGGGTTTCAAGTGAACTCGGTCGGGCTGTTCAATTTCGTCGCCGATGTCGATCTCGAAACAACGCTCGGGCGCGGCTATGCGCTCGTCGGCACGGTCAAGGCGCGCTCCACCCGGCTGTTCAGCCCCGGCTTTCAGAAATTTCTCGGCGGGCAGATGTTCGTCAATGCAGGCATCCGCTATGGCACCGACGGCATATTGCGGATTACCCGCGCGACTGTCGTTGCGCCGCAATTCCGGCTGAACAATGGTACCGGCACCTACGTGACCGAGGGCGGGCGCGTGGTGTTCAACGGCAAGGGCTATTCGAACCAGTACGGCCCGGTAAGCGTTGCAATGACCGGTACATTCGACCGACCGGTCGTGCGCGTGATTGCATCGCGCCCGGGCTTTGGCGTAGGCCTGTCAAATGTCGTCGGACTGGTGACGCGCAGCAGGCAGGGCTATGCCATCAAGCTGACCGGCGCGACCGAATATGGCTCGATCAGCGGCGACATCGACGTTTTGTCTGGCAATGGCCCGCTGACCATCGACATTTTGCGCGGCGACTTTGCGGGGATCGGTGTAGCGGGACGCATAAGGCAGGCGGCGTCTGGACCATTTGTC
Source organism: Sphingomonadales bacterium (assembly GCA_031362665.1). Classification (GTDB taxonomy): domain Bacteria; phylum Pseudomonadota; class Alphaproteobacteria; order Sphingomonadales; family Sphingomonadaceae; genus Sphingorhabdus_B. Next base: position 1,479 of record JANLSY010000127.1, on the reverse strand, counting down.
GGCACGCTGACCGGGGTCGGGTCTGGCTTTGACGGCACCATCGCGCTATCAGCGCAAGGGCGATATCAACGTGCGGCGGTGGATGCGATTGCCACCAATGCCGAATTGGTAGGCGGTGAACAGAAATTCGCTATCGGGCGCGGCATCATCAACGCCGAAATCATCTTGTATGACAGACCGCAGATACTTGCCGATGTGCAGGTTGAAAACGCTTTCATCAACGATATTTCGATCGCCGCCGCTCGCGCCAAAGTCGACTATCGCGGCGGCACCGGCACCGCACAAATTCTCGCCGAGGGCCGCAGCCAGGTGCCGTTCCGCATCGCCGCCAACGCCGACCTGACCCCGCAGCTTTGGCGTATCGCGGCAAAGGGTCGCGCCAACAGCATCGATTTTGAAACTGTCGGCCCAGTCCGCGTCATCCCCAAACGCAGCGAATATGAAATCCTGACCTCGACCATTAAGGTCGCCGATGGTTCAATCAAGCTGGCTGGCAGCTACGGGAACGGGCTGGAACTGCAATCGCGGCTCGACAAGGTCAATATCGCGGTGCTCAATCCTTTATTTCCCGGTCTTGGCCTTGGCGGCCGTGCCACCGGCAGCCTTGATTGGTCACAGGCTTCTTTCGCGGCTTTTCCCAGTGCCGACGCACGGCTTGAAATCACGCGCTTCGTCCGCACTAATCTGGGGTCGAGATCGCAAGCCGTCGATATCAGCCTCGTTGGCAGGCTTTTGCCCGATGGAGGCAATGCCCGCGCGATTTTCCGTAGGCGAGGGGTACCGGTCGGGCGGTTGCAGGTCGACCTGACGCCGCTGCCTCCCGGCGGTGCCAGCTGGACCGAGCGGTTGCTCGCCGCGCCATTATCGGGCGGCATCCGCTATAACGGTCCCGCCGACACGCTGTTTTCGCTGGCGGCGCTTGCCGACCAGAGCCTGACCGGCAACATCGGCGTCGCTGCGGACTTTTCCGGCCGTGTGCAAACCCCGCGACTGACCGGCGTCGTGCGTGCGAACGACCTAATTTATGAAAACGACGTCTATGGCACGCGGCTCACCAAGCTGCGCGTCCGGGGGATTTTCACCAACGACCAGCTGGAGGTAACCGAACTCACCGCTAATGCCGGCAGCGGCACAGTCAGCGGCAAGGGCGTCGTCAACCTCAGCTCGGCCAAGGGCTTCCCGCTGCAACTTGATCTCGACCTTGACCGTGCCCGCGTGGCGCGCAGCGAAATAGTTTCTACGACCGCCACCGGCAAGATCATCGTTACCAATACCGCCGACGGCGATGCGCTGATTAGCGGTACGTTGCGCCTGCCCGAAACGCGGTTCAAGATTATCCGGCAAGGCGCGGCTGCAGTCGCAACGCTGACGGGCGTTCGCCGCAAAACTCCCGCGGGGCGCCCGCGTGTTTCAGGAGATGCAGATTCGATCACCAGCCTGCCGAGCAACTGGAAACTCGACATCAATCTGGTCGCGCCG
>JANLSY010000117.1:0-3111 GCA_031362665.1 Sphingomonadales bacterium | reverse complement strand
GCCACCCGGCGCTGCAACGCGCGCACTATGCGGATCGAGTCCACACCCATGTCGCGCGCTACTGCAAGTTCACGCCCCGTGCCGCGCAACTCGCCACCCATCACCTGATTAACCAGCCCACTGACATTCTCTTCGCCGGTTTCGGCGGACAAAGCTTCGAAAGCGGCAACTTCGACCACCATCGGGCGTTCGGGCGAAGCGTCATAATAGAGCGCCAGTTTCTCCAGTTCAGCCTGCGCCAGCTTGCGGTCCTGTCCGGTATAACGGGCAATGCGTGCGCCAAGGCTGCGGTCGAGTTTGAGTCCTAGCGTTGCGGCATGCGCCATGATCGAGGCGGCTGCGGTACCTTCTTCGGGCAAATAACAGATATGCGCCATTGCGCGGTGGTGGCCTTCGGCCAGCTTGCGCAGCTTGCTGGTTTTGGGAAGGTTGCCTGCGGTAGCAATTACCGGATTGGTCCCGTTTTCCAGTTCGAGCAGATTCTCTACCGCAGCCAACCCTTCGTCCCGGCGGAAATTCAGCCGCACATAGCGTTTGTCGCCAAATAAAGAGAGCGCCGAGGCTTCGTCGGCCAGCAACGCCGGGTCGCTGCGGATCCGGTCGCTATCGATATCTATGCGCTCGGCACCGCCCAGTTGCGACGCCATTTGCCCAGCAATGTCGGCGATGGCCGATTCATCCTGCCCGAAAATAAGGAATAAACGAACATCGGGCCGCGCTGTGATCGCGCTAATGAAGGCGCGTTCTTTGGGGCTGCTCATTCGCCGTTATTGGCGCCGCGCGCGTAGAGCGAGAGCCGGGTCACAATCTGGTCGGCAACACGTTGCGTCAGGTTTTCGAGCGCGCTGTTTTCGCCGGCGATGGTCGCATATTCGGAGCTTACCACATCAATACCGGCGTCAGACCCAGCGGTTGCATCAATCACCGTAGCCCCGGTCGAGGTATCAACCAGCTGATAGCGCGCCCGCAACGTCCGCCGTTCGCGCGTAATGGTATCATCGGCGCGTATGCCGAAACCTTCGATCTGGTCGTCTAATGCAACGGTTAGCCGGTACCGCGCTGTGCCTTCATTGGCTCCCAAACGGTCGTTTAGGGCATTTCGCATCAGCCAGCCATTTTTCCCCTGAATGGGTTCAACTGAAACCGAACCCAAAGTCGTCGCCACCGTGCCCTTTGACCCGCCGCTATAAAGCGGCTGAAGTCCGCAGCCGGAAAGTGCGATCAAGAACAGGGAAGAAGTTAAGAGACGTTTCATAGGACGATATTGACCAGCCTGTCGGGGACCACAATGACCTTGCGGATCGCCGCACCGTCGATGGCAGATTGAACCTTGTGGCTGGCAAGCGCAAGCGCCTCCATCTCATTTTGCGGCAGGCCCTTGGCTACGGTCAGCGTATCGCGAAGCTTGCCCTTGACCTGCACCGCAATGGTTACCTCGTCCTCGACCAGCAGCGCCGGATCGACAATGGGCCAATGTGCATCGGCAATCAGGCCTTCACCCAATTTGGTCCATGCCTCTTCGGCCAAATGCGGCACCATGGGCGCGGACAGCAATATGATCGTCCGGATAGCGGCGTCTCTTGATGCAGAGGGCGCGGCTTTTTCGATGGCGTTGGCAAGGTCATAAATCTTGGCGACCGCCTTGTTGAATGACAGTGCTTCGATATCCGCGCCGATGCCCGCAATGGCTTGATGCGTTTTGCGGTCCAAAGCTTTGTCGGCACCGTCCGCGCCGCTGACTTGACCGGTCAAACGCCACAAACGCTGAACGAAACGCCAGCAGCCTTCGATGCCAGCTTCCGACCATTCCAGATCGCGTTCGGGCGGGCTGTCGGACAGCATGAACCAACGCACCGCGTCGGCGCCATATTGGTCGACTATGTCATCTGGATCGACGACATTTTTCTTCGACTTGGACATCTTTTCGATACGGCCTGCGATTGCAGGCTCACCGCTATCGATGATCGTCCAGATGTCGCCTTCACGCTTCACTTGCTCGGGCGTGAGCCAGTTGCCGCCAGCGTCCTGATATGTTTGATGGGTCACCATCCCTTGGGTAAACAGACTGGCGAACGGCTCCTTCACACCAATCATGCCGATTTGGCTGAGCGCGCGCGTCCAGAAGCGGGCGTAAAGCAGGTGCAAAATCGCGTGCTCAACCCCGCCTATATATTGATCGACCGGCAACCATTTTTCGGCAATCTCGCGGTCGAAGGGCTTGCCATGCGGCTGGCTGGCGAAGCGGATAAAGTACCAGCTTGAGTCCACAAAGGTGTCGAGCGTGTCGGTTTCGCGACGTGCGGGGTGATTGCATTTCGGGCAGTCGACTTGCGACCATGTCGGATGCCGGTCGAGCGGGTTGCCGGGGATGTCGAATGTCACATCTTCGGGCAGCTTCACCGGTAATTGCGCTTCGGGTACCGGCACCGCGCCGCAGGTCTCGCAATGGATAATCGGGATCGGCGTACCCCAGTAACGCTGGCGGCTAACGCCCCAGTCGCGCAGCCGATATTGGGTCTGGCCTTCGCCCCATCCTTCGGCTTCGGCCTTGGCGATGACGTCGGCCTTTGCTTGATCGATGGTCATGCCATCCATCCAATGTGAGTTCACGATTTTACCGGGGCCAGTAAAAGCTACATCGCCTTTGAAATTGCTGTCTGCTTCGTCGCCATCGGCGACGACGCGAATTACCGGCAGATCATATTTGCGCGCGAAATCTAAATCGCGCTGGTCGTGCGCAGGGCAGCCGAAAATCGCGCCGGTGCCGTACTCGATCAGCACGAAATTTGCGACATAGACCGGCAATGTCTGCCCGTCGTAAAGCGGATGTTTGACGGTCAAGCCCGTATCAAAGCCGCGCTTTTCAGCAGTTTCAACCGCCTCTTCCGTAGTGCCGATACGGCGCACATCAATGCTGAATTCTGCTAAGACCTTATTGGTTTCAGCCAGTTTTTTGGCGAGCGGATGCTCCGGTGCAATCGCGATAAAACTTGCGCCCGCCAGCGTATCAGGCCGCGTCGTATAAACTGAGATACCGTGATGGTCGGCGACTGGCGTGTTCAGCTGGAAATTCATTTCCAGCCCGCGCGATTTGCCAATCCAATTCTTCTG
>JANLSY010000092.1:0-1652 GCA_031362665.1 Sphingomonadales bacterium | reverse complement strand
GGCGCGGCCTGCGGCGGGATCGGGGCTGACGGGGGCGCGTCGTTGCGATACACGGGTTCGCGCGGTACTGGCGGTCGCTGGGGTTCATTACCGCCGAACGGCCACCAGTTTTGCGCCATCACCGGGCTGATCGAAATTGGGCTGACAGAGGCCGCAGCGCAGACCAATCCGAGTGCTGCTACGCGCAACAACCCGCGCACGGTGTGCCAGTTGCTGAATTGATCGCGTTGCACCGCGGCGGCGGAACGGTCCTTAATCGGCCGTGATGTCGTCGGGTCGGTCACGATACGTCCTTCGGGCATTGTGCGGGTAGACGTGGCTAGCCTCGACTGGTTTAGGCTCGACCGGTTAGAGACGGCGCAAACCGCTTATGGCCGGTAAATCCTAATCAGCTTGGGCGTAGGGGGTCAATGCGGAGCAATTGCGACCTTCGCGGTTTATCCCGACGTTTCATGATCTTGACGGTTCTTGCAGGCGCGTGCGACGTGGCGCTGCCCGGCGAGACGCCTGCAACCGCTGCGGCAAGCCAATTTGACGGGTCGGAATAGGGCTTGTCAGGACAACCGCCCTAGCTTGTTCAGACCGAATGTAGCGCCTGCACGCACAGCACGAGGAACGCCGTGGACCTGAAGCTCTACAACACGCTGACGCGGAAAAAGGATGTCTTCAGGCCGATTGATGACCAGAACATCCGCATGTATGTGTGTGGGCCAACGGTCTACGACTTCGCCCACATCGGCAACGCGCGCCCCATCATTGTGTTCGATGTGCTCTACCGGCTGTTGCGCCACATCTACGGCGAAGATCACGTCACCTACGTGCGCAACATCACCGACGTCGACGACAAGATCAACGCGCGTGCGCTGCGTGATTTCCCTGATCTGCCGTTAAACGACGCGATCGCGCGGGTGACGCAGAAAACCGCCGATCAATTTCACGCCGATGTGGCAGCGCTCGGATGCCTCAAGCCGACTCATGAACCGCGCGCCACTGATAACATCGCCCAAATGATCACGATCATCGCGCAATTGATCGCGCGCGGTCATGCCTACACGGCGGCGGGCGAAGTGCTGTTCGATACGCAATCGATGCCCGACTATGGGCGGCTGTCGAACCGCAACCTCGATGAGCAGCAGGCTGGCGCTCGCGTTGAAGTTGACGCGCACAAACGACATCCCGGCGATTTCGTTCTGTGGAAACTTTCGTCCGCCGACGAGCCCGGTTGGGACAGTCCGTGGGGTCGCGGCCGACCGGGCTGGCACATCGAGTGCTCGGCTATGAGCGAGCGCTATCTCGGCCAAACCTTCGACATTCATGGCGGTGGGCTCGATTTGATTTTCCCGCATCATGAGAACGAGATCGCGCAATCGCGCTGCGCACACGGCACGCCGGTAATGGCGAATGTGTGGATGCACAACGGCTTTCTGCAGGTCGAAGGCCAGAAGATGAGCAAGTCGCTCGGCAACTTCATCACGATCAATGAGCTGCTGGAGACGAACAAGTTTGGTGGCCGAAGATGGCCGGGTGAAGTTTTGCGGCTAGCGATGTTGATGACGAATTATCGCGAGCCGGTTGATTTTACAGTTGCTCGATTAGAGGAGGCCAGAGCAACTTTGTCCGAATGGATAGAGAATTATCGGCTTGCAGTTTCA
>JANLSY010000028.1:0-2256 GCA_031362665.1 Sphingomonadales bacterium | reverse complement strand
CGATGCGTGCTTCGGATGCTGCGGTCAGGATAACTGCGGCGGGCCGGGCGCGTGTTTTGACTTCGGTCATAGCATTCCAAGCTCCAAACGGGCTTCGTCGGTCATGTTGGCAGGCGTCCAGGCTGGCTCCCAGACCAGATTGACCTCGGCATCGCCAATCCCCGGCACTGCGCCGACGCGCAGTTCGACTTCGCCCGGCATCGATTCCGCCACAGGGCAATGCGGTGTGGTCAAAGTCATCGAAACCAGTGCATGGCCGTTATTAATCTCGACATTGTAGATCAGGCCAAGGTCGTAAATGTTGACCGGAATTTCAGGGTCGTAAATTTCCTTGAGCGCTTCGATCACCGCTTCATACAGCTCGCCATCGGGTTGGCCTACTTCGGGCACAGCAGGTTTCTGCGCAAGAAAACCTTCAAGATAATCCTTCTTTCGCTCAAACGTCTCCGCAGCGGTCTCGACGCGCGCTTTGGGCGGCTTTTCAACGCTTTCGACTTCTTCAACGGGGATGTCATTGTCGCTCATCCGAAGATCCTCTTCACCCGTTCCAGTCCGCGCACCAGCGCCGCGACGTCGTTTTCGTCATTGTAAATTCCAAAGCTCGCCCGCGCGGTGGCCGGCACGCCCAGATGGTCCATCAGCGGCTGGCAGCAATGATGCCCGGCGCGGATCGCCACGCCTTCTTCGTCCAATATGGTGCCGATGTCGTGCGGATGCACCCCTTCCATTGAGAAAGAGACAATACCTGCCGACTTTTCGGGGCCATATAGCGTGATTGAATTGACCGAGCGCAATGCTTCGCGGGTATGCGCGGCAAGCGCGCTTTCATGCGCGAAGATCGCCTCTGGGCCGATGGCGTCGACATAATCGATGGCGGCGTGCAGCCCGATCACTTCGATTATCATCGGTGTGCCAGCCTCAAACCGCGAAGGCGCCGGGGCATAGGTCGTTTTTTCGAACGTCACCCGGTCAATCATCGCACCGCCGCCCTGCCACGGGGGCATCGCGTCTAGGGTTTCGGCTTTGGCCCAGAGCACCCCGACACCGGTCGGCCCGTATAGTTTGTGACCCGAAAACACGTAAAAATCGCAGCCAAGTTCAGCCATATTCAACCGCATCCGCGGCGCAGCCTGACAGCCGTCGAGCAGCAGCTTTGCGCCGACCGCGTGCGCGGCTTTGGCGGCGCGCTTTGCGCCTAGGATCGAACCCAACACGTTAGAGACATGCGCCAGCGCGACCAGCTTGTGCCGCTCGGTGAGGTTCGCCTCCAGCCAATCAAGATCGATCAAGCCATCATCGGTCAGCGGACACACATCGATTTGCGCGCCGACCTTCTCGGCCAGCATCTGCCAAGGCACGATATTGCTGTGATGCTCCAGCTGCGACAGCATGATCCGGTCGCCTGCGTTCAGGTTCGTCGGACCCCAGCTTTGCGCGACGAGATTTATCCCCTCGGTCGCGCCGCGCACGAAGACAATTTCATTGGGTGAAGATGCACCAATAAACCGCGCCACCCGTTCCCGCGCCGCTTCGAACGCAACGGTCATATTCGCCGAGCGCGCATAGACGCCGCGATGGACGGTGGCGTAATCCTCGCCGCCCGCGCGCATCATGGCGTCGAGTACGACCTGAGGTTTTTGCGCAGTCGCGGCGGTGTCGAGATAATGCCAGTCACGCACGCCGGGGAAGTCCTGACGGCGGTCATGCGAGACGGTGCCGCCTTCATTCTCCCACCGGGCAACGGCGCGTTCGGCCTGAATGGTGGAAACGCTAGTCACACCAATTCCCCCAATTTCTTGAGCGCCGCCTCGGTCAGCATTTCCTCATCCGCAGCACCCTCGAACACGCCGGCAACAAAGGCCTGTAGCATCAGCTTCTTTGCATCCGCTGGCGCAATGCCGCGTGCTTGGAGATAGAAAAGCCCCATCGGGTCGAGTTCACCAATCGCACAGCCGTGAGCGCATTTGACGTCGTCGGCGTAGATTTCGAGCTCGGGCTTGGCATTCGCGGTCGCGCTGCGGTCGAGCAGCATGGCCTTCACGGATTGCACGCTGTCGGTCAGTTGCGCATCGCGCGCCACCGCGACCTTGCCGAGATAGGTGCCGGTCGCCTTGCCCGCCAACACCGAACGCACGATCTGCGAAGAGGTTGCGCCGGGTTCGGCGTGGGTGACGGCGGTAACGATTTCGAGCGTCTGCTCACCACCACCAATCTGCACCGCGCCAAGCTTGAAGTCCGCGCCTTCGTGCAAGGTGA
>JANLSY010000023.1:0-10585 GCA_031362665.1 Sphingomonadales bacterium | reverse complement strand
GCTACTTCTTCGTTCAACTCAACGCCCAAACCCGGTGCCGTCGATGGAATGACATGGCCTTCCTCGAACCGGATTGGTGATTTCAGTATTTCGGTATGAAAACCCCCCCAAGTCTCGATACTCTCAAGAATCAGGAAATTGGGTGAGCAAGTCTCGATCTGAATATTGGCCGCGCCCACTACCGGCCCGCAATAGAGATGCGGCGCGATTTGGACATGATCAACCTCCGCCATGCTCGCGATTTTCTTGGCCTCCAGTATCCCGCCGACCCGGCCGAGATTCATTTGCAGGATGGCAGCCGCCCCTGCACGTAATAGCCGCGCAAAATCATATTTGGTGGTGAGCCGCTCTCCCGTTGCTATCGGAATAGTTGTCGCGCGTGCCACTTTGGCCATTTCCTCGGGCGCGTCGGGCGGAACCGGTTCTTCGAGCCACAACGGATCGTAAGGCTCCAACCGCTTCGCCAGACGAATTGCCCCGGCTGCGGTCATCTGCCCGTGCGTGCCAAATAGCAGGTCAGCTTTCATGCCAACAGCATCCCGCAATTGTCCGGCAAAACGCTCACACAGGTCAAGCGCCTCCAGCGACAATTGCCGTCCATCGAACGCCGAATAGGGTCCGGCAGGATCAAACTTCAGCGCAGTGAAGCCTTGGGCCAGATATTCCGTTGCCCGTTCTGCGGCGAGATCAGGATCGTGGTACACATCAGTTTTATCGCCCGGTCGGGGATAGATATACGTATAGGCCCGCAATCGCTCATGCACTCGCCCGCCCAACAGCTTGTAGACCGGCTTGTTCGCTTCCTTGCCGATGATATCCCAGCATGCCATTTCAAGCGCTGACAACACCCCCATCAATGTCAGGTCGGGATGCTGGGTAAAGCCGCTCGAATAAACCCTGCGCCAGAGATTTTCGATATCATGCGGATCATTGCCCGCTGCATAGCGCGCAAACACATCCTCGATCATTTTGGCTACCAGATGCGGCTCGAATGGCACGCAATAGGCCTCACCGACACCCGAAACGCCACTATCAGTGGTGAGCTTCACAAAGACAAAATAGCGCCCGCCAAAATGCGGCGGCGGGTTGCCGACTACAAAGGTCTCAATGTCAGTAAGCTTCATCCTTCAAAGCCGTTGATGACTTTAATCTCAAGGAAATCATGTAAGCCCCACTCTCCCCATTCGCGGCCGTTACCCGATTGCTTGTAACCACCAAAGGGTGAAGCATAATCCTGCCCTGCTCCATTGATGCTGACGCCGCCCGCACGCATCCTGCGCGAGACGCGGCGGGCGCGCTCGAGGTCGCCGCTCTGTACATAGGCTGCCAATCCATAAGGTGTGTCGTTGGCAATTCCGATGGCGTCGGCTTCGTCCTTGAACGGGATCATGACAAGTACGGGGCCGAACACTTCTTCTTGTGCAATCGCCATATTGTTGTTGACCCCGGCAAAGACCGTTGGCTTCACATAATAACCGCGTTCGAAGCCATCTGCACGACCGGTCCCGCCAGCAACCACTTGCGCACCTTCATCGATTCCGACCTGAATTAGCCGTTGTATCTTGTCGAATTGCAACTTGCTAACAACCGGTCCGAAATGCCGACCCTTTTCCATCGGGTCACCCAACTTCGCATTTTTTGCGGTGCGTGCGGCAATTTCGACGGCCTCGTCATAAGCCGACGCTTCGACCAGCATTCGCGTCGGTGCGTTGCAAGACTGGCCTGCATTCTCAAAGCAATGGAGCACTCCGCGTTTGACCGATGCCTCAAGATCGGAATCAGCAAACACGATATTGGCCGACTTTCCACCAAGCTCTTGCGATACGCGTTTCACGGTGTCCGCCGCCGATTTGGCAACCTGAATGCCCGCACGCGTCGAACCGGTGAACGAGATCATATCGACCTCGGGATGGCTGGTCAGCGCATCGCCAATGGCTGGTCCGGTGCCGTGAACCATGTTGAACACACCCGCTGGAAAACCGGCTTCATCGATAAACTCGGCAAATAGTTGCGCTGATAAAGGCGCGACTTCGCTTGGCTTCAAAACCATCGTGCAACCCGCAATCAGTGCCGGGCCAATTTTAGCAGCGAGCTGATTAATCGGCCAATTCCATGGCGTAATGAGGACGCAAACGCCGATAGGTTCGCGCACCAGCCGAGCGTTGGTTCCAATCTTGCGCTCCCATTCCATTTCGCGCGCCGCAACGATTGTTTCCTTCAAATGGCCGGGGCCGCATTCCGCCTGCGCATTATAAGACAGATCATAAGGCGCGCCCATCTCGGTGGAGATGGCGGTCACCATTTCATCGTACCGACGCTCAAAAATGGCGATCAGCTTTTCGACCAAAGCTATGCGGTGATCCAAAGTGGTCGCTGCATATCCGTCGAATGCCGCGCGGGCTGCACAAACTGCGCGATCAACATCATCGTGTCCGCACACAGCAACGACGGCGCAGACTTCTTCGGTTGCAGGATTAACCGCCGTGACCGTAGCCGTCGATGTTGCGGGCGAAACCCACTCGCCGTTTATGTATGACTTCAAGGGCGTATTAGACATAACCACAGGCTCTTTTCTGATCTTCGATGATGTATTTTTCGGCGCGCCAATAATGCCATGCGGCCCAAAATCCGGTTGGCGCAAGGACGAGCAATGCCAAACGCAGCGATGCGGCGTCCGCACCGCCCGGCCCGGCGAAATAGTCGCTCAGAAGCCCGACGCCTTGAGGGGCCACAATCAAGTTGAACACATTGGCTATCAGCAACGAGACCGCAATGAACATGGCCCGCATCTTTGGCGGTGCAAGGTTTTGCGCCAATGAAAACGCCGGACCGATGTAGAAATAGATCGCGGGAATAAAAATCCACCACATAGCCGTCGCAACGCTTAACGAGTTTGTCCAATAGGCAACGATCGACGGGATTGTCGCCAACGCCGTTACAACGCCGAGTAGCCGCAATATCTTGCGCGGATCATGATAAGCAGGGCGTGCAACCAGCCAAGCTGTGAACAATGAAGCGGCGATACCCATGATAAGATGGATTGGACCCACCACTGCCCCTGCTTCGCCAACATCGAGACCATAGGTCCGCTGAATGAAGGTTGGCGTGAACCACATCAACCCCCATCCCCATAACGCCGAAAGGCCGCTGCCCATCATCGCATGTACCGCCGCCTTTTGCGACCAGAGGAATTTCATGGTCTCGATAAACGGAGGTGCGGGCTGATCGGATACGGCATCAAGCTGCCCGCGCTTGGGCTCCTTGATCGTGATAAAAACGATCAGCGCAAGAATAATGCCCGGTACCCCAAGCACAAAGAAAGCGTAGCGCCAGCCATATTCGGCCGCAACGGCGCCTGCCATATCGGCGCCAAGCCAAGCACCAATCGGCGCGCCCAGCGCAAAAACCGTCATTGCCATTGCGCGGCGTCGGGCCGGAAAATAATCAGCGACGATCGAGTTGCAAGATGGCGTTCCGCCCGCTTCGCCAATCCCTACACCTATGCGTGCAAGCAAAAGTTGCATATAGCCTTGCGACATTCCGCAAAGCGCCGTCATCGCCGACCAAATTGCCATCGACGCGGCGAGCAGGTTCTTGCGGTTGTACCGATCTGCAATCCAAGACAGTGGAATGCCCATAGTGACATAGAAAAGCGCCAGCGAAACACCCGTTAGAAACGCAACGCCGCTGTCGGTCAGGTTAAGCTCCAACCGGATTGGCTCAAGCACGGTCGACATCACATAACGGTCAGCAATGTTGATCGTGTAAGCGAGCATCATGATGATGAGGACGTACCAGCGTTGCCCCAGCGTGGAGACTTCATCGACGTCAACCGGCGCGGTCGGTGCAGTGCTCGCCATAAAAAATCCCCCTCAGGTTGCAGCCAGTTCCGGCCCTAATATGTTGCGCAGCGGATCGAGATATTCGCTGAAATTCTCCCATTGATCGACGCCGCTTTTGAAAATGGGTTGACGCACCTGTTCGGAACTCGCGGTCCGCACCGCGCGCTCGGTCTGGTGGAAGTTAATGCAGGCCTCTTCAAACGGCAGCTCGCAATAGTCGAGCAATCGGCGGACCTGTGTATCAAGATCGGCAACGACGTCTTCGTAGCGAACGCGCAATATCTTGCCGGGCAATACCGTGTCCCAATGGTCCATTAGTGCGACATAATCTGTGTAATATTGGCCGATTTCCTTGAGGCCATAGGTGAATTCCTGACCTTCCGCGAACAGTTGTTTGAAGCCCGAGAAACAGCATCCCATCGCACCGCGCCGCGCATCGATGATTTTAGCATTAGGCAATATCATGTGGATCAGGCCGATATGCCGGAAATTGTTGGGCATTTTGTCAATGAAAAACGGCTTGCCGTGCTTGCGATAGATACGGGTGTCGCGGATGAATTCCTCACCGAAGCGCGCGACATCTTCGCGGGTCAGGTTGGCCAAATTTCCTGGATACTCTGGCTCTTCACCAACAAGACGTTGACGGTCCAGTCGGTATGCGAGCGCAAAAATGTTCGGGAGCTCCATCGTTCCTTCGACTTGGCTGTGCGAGGCCAGTATTTGCTCCAGAAGAGTCGAGCCCGCCCTGGGTAGTCCGACAACGAAAATCGGGTCGCTCGCACCGTGACCAGCCCCTGCGAAGTGACCAAGAAGTTCGGGAGTCACCAGTTCGCGCTGCAGCCGCATTTCATTCGACAATCGCGCCGGATCGTAATTCAACTCCTCGCGCTTCAGGCGGTTGCCCAGTTCATAATATTCGAACGAACCCGCATATTCGCCGCGATCTTCAAGCGCTTTGCCTAATGCAAAGCAAAGGTGATAGCGATCGTCCAAGGCAGTCATCGGCGAATCTTGCCGTTCGCGCATCTGCTCGATTTCGGCATCGTCAAACCGGTATGTTTTCAGATTGGCCAAGCTCCAAAACGCATCGCCACAGTCCGGCCGCACCTGATAGGCTCGCCGATAGGCCGTTATCGCGTCGTCCTGTCGGCCAACTGTCTTCAGGGCGTGGCCATAAGTCAGGTTGATGCCGGGATTATTGGGCATCGAGCCAAGCAACGCCTCATAGACCAGCATCGCCTCGTCGAAATTACCTACAGCCAGGTTTTCGTTGGCATAGAGCATTTCAAATTCAGGATTTTCAGGCTCTTTCGCGCGTAATTCGGAAGCCTCGACCAAGGCCAACTCGAATTTCTGCCGCTTGCGTAATACTTTCACATAATCAAAGTGTGCGCTGACATTTTCAGGTTCCAACACCTTGCAGGATTCGAGCAAAAACTCGGCCTCATCATAAGCGTTAAACTTCATTCCGATTTCGGCAAGCAGCCGCATCGCTTCGATATGGTGACCGTTTCGCTGTAAAAAGGCGCGGCAAAGCTGTTCTGCTTTGTAAATGCGTCCCTCTTGAATGAAGCTTGCAACGCTGAGCAACTCAGGTGGAAGCTGAGAAAGATGGGTATATTGCGCGCGGGCAAAGTTGGCCGGATCATTGCGCCCTGCCGCGCCGTGAAGCTCCGCGAGCAGGCGCCAGCTCGCGACCAGCGCGCCATTATGCGTCAAAGCGCGTTGATAAGCGGCAACCGCCTCTTCGCTGCGGCCGCTATCTCGCATGCAATGCCCGCGCTCCTGCCAAGCCCTGCCATAGCCGGGATCAATCAAGATGAGCTGTTCAAGCGTCTGCAGAGCGTTCGGAATTTGTTGCTGCATCCGCTGTGTGACGGCTAGCGTGTACAACGCGTCGACGTTGGAGGGAGCAGTTTCCAGGATCTGCTCGCAGGTTGCAGCGGCTTCGCTCAGACGGGCATTTTGCAGGTGCGTGCGAGCATCGCGCAGTGTTGCGTCGATTGTATCGGTGTCCTGCGATGCCTCCGCCAACCTTGTCACACAGACTCCTATGTTGTGACGAGCAATTGCAAGAACACTGCCGCACTTCGTGCATCGGACGCAATGCCGAAATGGGATTGCGGCGGGGCACCGAGCATTATTGCTGGTGCCCCGGTCGGCAGATTATATCTTATACGAGAACCGCAATCCGATCGTGCGCGGGCGTGAAGTGGTGGTCCGAAGCTCACCATCGTTCCCGCTCTTGTACAGCTCAGGCCGCTCATCGGTCAGATTGTCACCAAAAACCTCGATACGCCACTCATCCTTCGAGACCCCGAACGATGCAGCGATTGCACTGTAGGAACCCAATCGCTGTGCTGCGGGAATCGGCGCAATCACATCACCCGGCCGAACCAGCACACCATTATACGTGACCGGAATCGATGCAGCATATCCGAGCGTCGGGTTGGATGACTGATAGCGAATATCGACATTGTCGATCACGTCCGAAATGCTCTTGCCGACATAATGAAATCCGACTTGCGCGAACGGCATCAAACCAGAGGAAAGTTCCTTTTCCCAATGCAAACGTGCGTTGAACTGGAATTTAGGGCTGAGCGCCAGCGGCCCACCGAGCGGACGGAGCACCGTCGTATTCTTCCGATACTTCGTCAGCTCGGAATCATTATACGAAAAGGCGCTGTTGAGCGTAAGCTCTGGCGTTGCACGCCATGTCAGATCACCCTCCAAGCCCCTGATCCGGGCATCGATCAAGTTTGTCGTGAATGTCTGGTTGGATATATTCTGGTCGAACACCGTGATCTGGATGTTGCTCCAATCGATCTGGTAAGCTGCAAAATTGAGCTGCAAGCGGCGGTCGAGTAGCGAAAATTTACCACCAATTTCATAGTTCTGGACCTTGTCAGGCACATAAGTGCCAAGACGCACGAAGTCGGCATTGGTTGGGCAAATCGCGCTAGGCACGCGGCACGGCCTGCGATTGAAACCACCCGGACGGAAGCCATCAGAGTAAGTTGCATAGACCAAAGAAGCATCACCGATCTTGTAGGTCAGGTTAGCCTTGTACAAAACGCCCGTATACTTAGCGGGCGACGCGTCGGCATATAGAACATTGAGGTTCGCGCTGACATTATAAAATGCCGGCGGAGTAGCCGACGGCGAATAAGTTCCGGTGGCAGCATTATACACGCCGCGTGCCCCACCAAAGCTACCGTTTGACGACCCGTTAATCGAAGCCTTCTCGTTGTAATAGCGAAGGCCACCGGTAAGTATCAACTTTTCCGGTATAATGTCGAATGATGCCTCACCATAGGCAGCGAACTGCTTGTCCCTGCGCTGGATGTCATTGAAGAAGCCGACAGCGCCTGGGCGAACGCTGGTATCGTTGGCGTCCACCGAAGCGTTAGGAGCGCGATTGTAGATGAATCCGGCAGACCGCTGCAGATACGACCAGTCGGTATTATCGAATAGCTTGTTGTCGTCATAGAACAGCCCGAACGTTCCACGAATACGCTTGTCAGCGGGCGTCGTAATTCGGAATTCATGTGTTTGACGATTTGTGCGGTTGCGAACCTGATAGCTCTTGCTCGGCGTATAACAGGTATTGCCGATATTCCCGTTATAGGCCGCTGTATAATAGACCCCGCGATCGCACTCATAATAAGGGAGATAAAGTCCGAGATTTGAGTATCCCGCATAGTCCGCAATTTGCGTGGCGCGATGCTTCATATAAGACCCTGAGTAAATCAGGTCTAGCGCACCGAGACGACCGTTTATCGTCAATGTTGAGAGGTTGACACGGTCGCGCAACGAGTTGTCGTTGAACTTGGTTACCTTCAGGTCGCCAACATCGGGCTCAAAGTCGAACACGCCGTCGGTATCGAGTTCTTGACGGACGTGCATAAGATCAACCGACCAATCATCGGTCACATTCCAGGTCAGCGCGATACGGCCGCCGCGATAGGTCGCATCATTATAGTCTTTTTCAACGAACGCGTCGTTGTTGATGGTCTGCCGTGTTGGCGGTGTATAAAGGCTGCCGGTACAATTTGGAACAACCGTAGTCGCGGTCGCTTGGCACGACTGGATCGCGCGCATCACAAGCAGCGGATTTCCGGTCGGAAGCCTGCCCGCGATGCCAACATTGCCGTTGAACGGCATCTGGAAGGTGCCTGCGACATTGTCGATATAGCCACCCTGCCGGTCGGTGTAGAACACGGCACGCACAGCCAACTTATCCTTGATGATAGGAATGTTGATAAAGGCGTCACCCGCCACGCTCTCTTCACCCTTTTTGGTGAAGGCATAGCTGGCGTTGAACCCTGCATGGAATTCGCTCGCATCGGGCTTATTCGTTATGTAGCGGACTGCGCCGCCCATCGCGCTCGCGCCGAAAAGCGTTCCTTGTGGCCCTGCCAAAACTTCGACACGCTGGAGGTCCACCGCATAAAGATCGAGGTTGCGCCCCACAAGCGACGCCGGAGCGTCGTTAATGTACAGCGCCACAGTCGGCTGCGCACCTGCGGTGCCGGCGATTTGTAGGCCAGGCGAGTCAGTTGACAAACCACGAATGAAAATTGACGAGGCCCCCGGACCACGCGATGCCGCGCGAACGTTGGGAAGATATTCGATCAGCTTGTCAAATTTGGTAATATTGAGATCGCTTAGCGTATCGCCGCCCAAGGCAGTAATCGCGAGCGGCACCCTGTTGGCGGACTCCTCACGCCGCGTTGCCGTCACAACGATTTCGGCAATGCCGCGATCTTTTTCTTCCGCTGCTGCCTCTTGCGCGTAAGCCGGAGCAATACCCGCCCCCAACGACGCGAGGACAAACGTGGCCGTCGAAATTTTCAAATAGATCTTCAATTTTCTTCCCCTCAACCATCCCTCGACATTGCGAAGGTCCCAATTCTCCGTTGGTCAGACTGAAACTGGAGTCCCCCTCAAGCAACTGACCAAATTTTCATGATTGGTAAAATTAATTCCTCAATCAATCACATCATCTACATGTTGCGATTAGAAGACCTAATATATGACCGTCAGCGATGGATAGTCAGGATTGGCGAGGCTACCCGGTCACGCGATTAGAGGGTGGGGATGATTATGCATTCAGGGGCAGACTTTGTTTTGGTTATCGCGTGCGAGGATCGCAAAGGCATTGTCGCAGCGGTTGCCAATTCCATCGCCAGCCAAGATTGCAATATAGTCGAAAGCTCCCAATACGGTGACGAGAACACCGGTCGCTTTTTCATGCGCGTCGCGATTACATGCGCGAACGGAATGACAACGGAAAGTTTTACCGATGCGTTCATGCCGGTCGCGACGGCATTTCGGCTGGAATGGCGGATCCACGATCTTCGCAAGAAATTGCGCGCAATGATAATGGTCAGCCAAGGCGGGCATTGCCTGAACGACCTCCTCTATCGGACATCGACTAACCGTTTGCCGATGCACGTGACCAGCATCGTCTCCAACCATTTGAACTGGCAGCGCCGCGCCGAACATGAAGGTATCGACTTTCACCATCTGCCGATCACACCCGAGACCAAATTGGAGCAGGAGGGCAAGCTGCTTGAAATGGTCGAAGAGCAGCAGGTCGATCTTATTATTCTCGCCCGCTACATGCAGGTATTATCCGACAAGCTTTGCCGAAAGCTTGATGGGCGTGTGATCAATATCCATCACAGCTTCCTACCCGGGTTTAAGGGAGCGAAGCCTTATCACCGCGCCTATGATCGCGGTGTCAAAATGGTCGGTGCCACCGCGCATTATGTGACGCCGGACCTCGATGAAGGTCCGATCATCACGCAAGATGTATCGACGGTGGATCACGCGGACACGGTTGAAGATCTGATTGCGCAAGGCCAGGATACGGAGAGCCGAGTTCTCGCACGAGCCGTCAAGCTGCATCTTGAGCACCGGGTCATGTTGAACGGAAACCGGACCGTTGTTTTCAAATAATATCATTGAAGCAGGAGAAGTCCCCAATGAAGACCCGCGCCGCTGTTGCGTTTGAAGCGAAGAAGCCGCTTGAGATTGTCGAGCTTGATTTGGAGGGCCCGAAGGCAGGTGAAGTGCTGGTCGAGATCATGGCGACAGGGATTTGCCATACCGACGCGTACACGCTCGATGGTTTCGACAGCGAGGGGATTTTCCCGAGCGTTCTGGGCCATGAGGGGGCGGGCCTAATCCGCGAGGTCGGCGCGGGCGTGACTTCGGTGAAGCCTGGCGATCATGTAATCCCGTTGTACACGCCGGACTGCCGCCAGAGCAAAAGCTGCCTGTCGGGCAAGACCAACCTGTGCACGGCGATCCGCGCGACCCAAGGCAAGGGGCTGATGCCCGATGGTACATCGCGTTTCAGCTACAAGGGCCAGACAATCTTCCATTATATGGGATGTTCGACCTTTTCGAACTTCACCGTGCTCCCTGAAATCGCTGTCGCCAAAATCCGCGAGGATGCGCCGTTCCAGTCGAGCTGCTATATTGGCTGCGGCGTAACGACGGGTGTAGGGGCGGTGGTCAATACTGCCAAGGTGCAGGTCGGTGACAATGTCGTGGTGTTTGGCCTTGGCGGTATTGGCCTGAACGTCATCCAAGGCGCACGGCTGGCGGGTGCCAATGTGATCATCGGCGTCGATATCAACCCTGACCGTGAGGAGTGGGGCCGCAAGTTCGGGATGACCGAATTCCTCAACAGCAAGGGTATGAGCCGCGAAGATGTCGTGGCCAAGATTGTC
>JANLSY010000018.1:0-3289 GCA_031362665.1 Sphingomonadales bacterium | reverse complement strand
TTCAGGCTTAACCGCGGGGTTACCGCCAGAGATCCGCTGATTGGCATCGTCGACAACGACGTTCGGACGCAACTGGTCATAATCCGCACGCGCCGCGCCGCTGGTAAACCCTATGCGCAACTTCTTGTCATCCTCGACATCGAAATTGAGATGCAGGCTTGGGAAGGCAAGCGTGGTGCTGCTTTTTGCCTCAAGCTGTCCGGTTACGCCGGGAACCGTCGCAAATGCCCGGCCGCGGTTTGAAACCTTTTCGACCCTTACGCCGCCGACAATACTGCCCCAATCGAACTTGCTGTTCGCCATGACATAGCCAGCCAGAATGCGCTCGCGGACATTATACTGGTTGCCGTTCACAGGCGTGAAGGGCTGCGCCCTTTTAGCGAGCTCCAAATAGTCCCGCATGGCGTCGGTGTTGAAATAACGGAAAGTGTAACCGAGCGGGATTTTGCCCTCGAACGGAATGTCGAGCGAAAACGGCAGATAGCTTGTGCCAAGGCCGGCCGCCGCGATCAATGCCGGCGTGTTGACGAACAGCTCGCGCTCGCGATTTATCTTGGTCCGCTGGTCATATTGTATCCCCGCGCGGAATGTCGTTTCGCCGCCAAACAGGTTAGTATCATGCGACAGCTCGCCCTTGAAGGTATAGGCCTTGGTCGGATCAACGGCGTCAAGCGAGCGAAACGAGCTGAGCGGTTTGGTGAAACTGTCGATTGCCGACACGGGCGTTCCGGCCTGAAAACGGGTGGGGCCGCTCAACTGGTTCGTCGTGAACAACTGGACGCGCGCGAAATTCGGATCGGTGAAATCATATGCCACCGTGGGACGCAGGTTGCGCGTTCCAGGGCTGTCCCAGCGCGTTTCACCGACAACCGAGCGATCATCAACGGACTTGGTATAGTTAGCAACCCATTTGAAGCCCCAGCTATCGCCGAAGCGGTGCTTGCCCTCGAGCGTGTTGGTAAACACTGACTGGCGGAAAGCCCGCAGGGTAGAGCGCTGGTTGATATCGATGCCGTAGACAGTGCCGGCAAAGGGGCTGTTTACGCAGGCATCGGCATAAGCGCTGGTCGTCGGCGTGGAGGTTCCGCCAGTACAGGTGGCGGTGCTGCTCACCAAATCATTCTGCCGGTCGTCGAGGTCGAAGATGTAATTGTCGCGCGCCTCGTCATCGGTGAAGATGGTGTAAAGCGAACGCACTGAAATTGTGTTGTCTGCATCTGGCCGGAAATCAACCCGGCCCGAGATCGAGTAATTTTTGCGCGTCAGCCGGTAAAGCTTGTTCTCGGTCTCGCGCGCCCAGAAGCGGGTTTGGTAGCCGGGGCGTAAATCGACGCGATTGTTGACGTCGGGGTCGGTTCCAAAAGCCAGGTTTGCGGCACCGCGGCGCGGAATTTCCCAATCGGTTTCGAAATTGTCGGTGATCATGTTGCGCTCATAATAGCTGCCCGACACCAGCACGCCGATCTCACCAACATTGGTGTCGAACACATTCGACAGCGTCAGCGAACCTTCATATTCGCCGCGCTTGCCAAGCTCGGTCTGGCCAGCGCCCAATTTGCCCGAAATGCGGAAGCCGTCATAATCAAGTGCCGAGCGGGTGATTATATTGACGTTACCCGAAATGGTTTCACCAGGCATGTCGGGCGTAACGGCCTTCGACACGATAATCTGAGCGGCAAGCGCCGAGGGGATGCTGTCAAACCGCGCATCGCGGCCCTCGGGGCTGACGACGTTGATGCCGTCGAATGAGAGCGTGGTCCAGTAATTTGGCGCGCCGCGCAAGCTGATATAGCGCGCCTGACCTTGGTCCCGTTCGACCGCTATGCCGGGCAGGCGGCCAACCGCTTGAGCCACATTCTGGTCTGGCAGGCGTCCGACCGAGTCAGACGAAAGGACGGTCACCAACGAATCCGAATTTTTCTGGATTTGCAGCGCTGCAGCTTCCGATTCGGCGATTGGACGCGAACCGGTGACGACGATGGCATCTTCTTCGGCCGCGGCGTCAGCCGGAGCCTCTTGCGCAGCGGCAATGGATGGCAAAAATGCCAGCATTGCGGCGCTTCCCAGCATCGATGTCCGGAAAAATACGAATGAACGGTTTGAACCCTTGGTCATGTGCTTTGCCCCCTGAATGGCATTGTTAATTGCGGGGGCATTAGGTGGGGGTTGTGACTCGCCCGCTAATCAACCATGACAAATTGACGACTCTAATGTTACAGTTTGCCCATCTGATTGCCGTAAAAGCGCAATGTTTTCATGGCACCGCGCAGCGACCGGTTTGAAAGGACATTTTTTGTGAAGCCCGCCACAGGTTTGATCAGCAGCAGCGATGAAAAATCCTTGGCGGAAAGTCGCTATTTCAACCGTGAACTGTCCTGGCTGAAATTTAACGAACGCGTACTCGAAGAGGCCGCAAATCCGGCGCATCCCTTGCTCGAACGGCTTCGCTTCCTGTCGATTTCAGGCACCAATCTCGACGAGTTTTTCATGGTCCGCGTGGCGGGTCTCCGCGGACAGCAGCAGCGCAAGATCGAGGAGTTATCGATTGACGGGCGGACGCCGTCGGAACAGCTTTCCGCAACTGTCGCCGCCGCTGATGCATTGATGGCGGTTCAACAAAAGCTGTGGAAGAAATTGATAAAGGAGCTGGCGGCTGAGGGCATCAAGGTCATCGAGCCGTCAGTCATCGGCAAAACCCACCAGGCCGAGGTTGAAACCTATTTCCGCGAGCAGATATTACCTGTGCTCACCCCGCAGGCGCTCGACCCGGCGCACCCTTTCCCGTTTATTCCCAACCAGGGCATCAGCCTGATTTTCGACATGCGGCGCCGCGACGATGGCGAGGTTGTTCGCCAGTTGGTGATGATCCCGCAGTCGCTTGCCCGCTTCGTACGCATCCCCGGCCCGGGTACGCGTTTTGTGACTATCGAGGCGCTCATCAAGCATTTCGTCGGCCAGATGTTTCCGGACTATCTGCTGATCGCGGCCGGTGCGTTTCGCGTGATCCGCGACAGCGATATCGAGGTCGAAGAAGAAGCCGAAGACCTCGTCCGCTATTTCCGCAGTGCGATCAAAAGGCGACGGCGCGGCAAGATCATCCGGCTAAAGCTCGAAAAGGGCCTGCCGCCCGAGCTGTCCACGCTAATCCGCACCGAGCTCGGCGCTGGATCGTCGCTGGTCGCTGAAACGGTCGGCTTTCTGGGCATAGGCGACCTCGCCCAACTCGTCGACGAAGACCGTCCAGCGCTGAAATTCACGCCATATTCTCCGCGCTTTCCCGAACGCATCC
>JANLSY010000351.1:0-2785 GCA_031362665.1 Sphingomonadales bacterium | reverse complement strand
CGCCCGGCTTTGAAAGCGCGACCCAAGGCACCGACCCGTCGGTTGTCGCGCGCGGGCTAGTTGGCGATGGCAAAAAAGAGCTGCGCTGGGTCGATACTTCGAACCGCGGCTATATGCACCTGTCGCTGACTCCGCAGGCAGCGACCAACGAATGGGTGTTCATGCAATCGGTCAAAGACATCTCGATGGCAACCAAAGCGAGCCATAGGATGAAGGTTCGTCCTGGCCGCAAGGTGTTGGAGCAGGCCTAGATTTAATCGCACAATTAAACGCTCTTGATTTCTTGCACCGCGCCGCGCCATAGGGTTACGGGTAACGCGGTGGGAGAGTGAGATGCAGTTTGCGAATCTGGGCTATAGCGAAGAGCAGATCGAGCTGCTCGATGTCGCAACAACATTTTGCCGTGACAAATCGCCGATCGACAAGGTCCGCACGCTGATTGACAGCTCGCTTGGTTACGATGCCGAAGTTTGGACAGAAATGGCCGCGCTCGGCTGGACTGCGGTGGCAATATCCGAAGCACATGGGGGCGTCGGATTGTCGCTCGCCGAAGTAGTGCCGCTGGTTGAGCAAATGGGCCGCCACTTGCTGGCATCACCCCTGATTTCATCGGCATTGGCAGCGCAGGCGTTGATCGCTGGCGGCACCGAAGGACAGCAGGCCGAATGGCTGCCTAGACTAGCCGAAGGTGCGATAGGCACGATGGCATTGTCCGAGGCGCATGGTGACTGGGATCTTACCAATATCACCGCGACCGCGAAATCCGACGGGGACAGCTTGATCCTTTCCGGCGAAAAGCTGTTCGTTCTATGGGGAGAATCGGCTGATGTCGTCATCGCATCGGTCATGCTCGATGGCAAACCGGCCCTGATACTGCTCACCGCAGCAGACATTGCGGGCCGCCTGCGCCGTGAAGCCATTATCGACGAGACGAAACGCAGCTTTGCGCTTTCGCTAGACGGCATCACGGTTCCAAAATCTGCGTTGCTGGACTTGGGCAAGGCAACGCAAACGCTTGCCGCCATAGAGCTGGCTGCGACGCTCCTGCAAAGCGCGGAAATGTGCGGGGGTACGCAAAGCGTCATCGACTACACCGTCAGCTATCTGCAAACCCGCAAGCAGTTCGGCAAGATCATCGGCGAATATCAGGCGCTCAAGCACCCAATGGTCGATGCCTATGTCGATTATGAAAAAGCGCGATCGCATTTATACAGCGCGGCATCCTGTTTCAGCGACCAGGGCCTCGGCGAAGTCGCCGTGCGCATGGCAAAGGCAGCGGCAGACGGCGTCTACAGCTTCGCGTCTGACCGAGCTATCCAGTTCCATGGTGGTTTTGGTTTTACGCATGATTGCGATGCGGGTCTCCACCGCCGTGCTGCCATCTTTCAAGCGTCCCAATTTGGCGATGCCGCATGGCAAAGGGCAAAACTCGCGCCATTGCTTTTGGGGTAAGTGGTACAGCACACGGCCCTGCGCGATATGGTCTCTAAAGAGTGATGTGTGATAGTATGCATGACGGAATTTTCCCCTAAGCTGCAGGGAATTTGTTTTTGTACCCATGACCCGCGAATTAAGTCCAGATTTTGCAGCCAAGCGCAAATCCTTAAGCAACATATTCAAATTATTAGATAATATATACAAAATGCTATGCGACCAGCTATTATTGCGGCGCATTTCGCATCATGCCCAAGCCGTGCGGCCGCAGAGGCGGGTCAGGGCTCGGAGGTAAATTGGCGCTATGAGTAGCGACTGAAAACGATCGATATTCCGGAAATCGCTAAATCCAAGCTTAATCAACGTCTGCATTGTTGGACGTTGCCGACAGTCCGCAAATATCAGTGTAAGCTTTGCAATCAGCCGTTCGTTCACCCGCCTCGGCGATGGCAGCTTTGCGCCCATTACACGTCATTCGGCGTAGCATTGGACGGCACCAAAAGGGGACATAAATTTCCTGAGGTTGAAGGCAGCCGTTGAAATTCAGTAAATGGTAAAGGCTGAACTACGAAGGCCGATCAGGTGCATCTTTGGCCTGGTCAGGATGAGATTGGTGAAGACAATTGACGGCCAAATCTCAGTTTACTGACTTTACCGATCATCTCTTACACTTGGCTTACCCGGCCGTCTGACCGACCCTTGCAATCTACCCCGCGGTGCGCCACTCTCCAGCCCACCGGGGGCAATATACATGCGTTTCATAATATTTGGTGTTTTAGCAGCCGCGGTAGTCGTGCCCGCATCAGCAGCAGACAAACGACTCATTACTGTCGACGATCTCTCCCGTCTGAAAACGGTCAGCGCGCCTGCGATTGATCCTGGCGGAGACTGGGTTGCCTACAGCGTTGGTGAGGTCGATGTCGACGGCGATAAGACATTCAGCCACATCTGGATGACAAGCTGGGATGGCGCCCGCACGGTTCAGCTCACCAGCCGCAAAGGCGAGAGCGAGTCTTCGCCGCGGTGGAGTTCCGATGGTCGCTATCTGGCATTTATTTCGGCGCGGGATGACGAAAAAGAACGCGACCAGCTTTGGCTTTTGGATCGCAGCGGCGGGGAGGCGAAGCGGCCGGCTCAGATTGATGGATCAGTCATCGATTATGCTTGGTCGCCGAACGGCAAGCAGATCGCCCTGATCGTTCTTGATGCTGATCCTAATGAAGCGGCCAATGCAGCAGCACAAGCAACACTAAATCCACCGCAAAAGCCAGGTGAGCCGAATATCGACACAACTTCGCCTGAACAACCTAAGTCGGCGGACACTGCGTCATTAGCCAACGCAAAGAAGGAC
>JANLSY010000336.1:0-2846 GCA_031362665.1 Sphingomonadales bacterium | reverse complement strand
GAGGGTTTTGCCAAGGAAATGGCGGTCGTCACGCATCATCGGCTAATCGGTGACGGCAAGGGCAAGCTTATCCCAGACCCCGATTCCAAGTTGGAAGAGCCGCTGGTTGTGCGTCCGACCTCCGAAACCGTGATCGGCGCGGCGATGAGCCGCTGGGTGCAAAGCTGGCGCGACCTGCCTTTGATGGTCAATCAGTGGGCTAACGTCGTGCGGTGGGAAATGCGGACGCGGATGTTTTTGCGCACCAGCGAATTCCTCTGGCAGGAAGGCCACACCGCGCATGCCGACAAGGCTGACGCAATGGCGGAGACGATGCGCGCGCTTGAAATGTACCGGGCTTTTGCCGAAGGTCCGCTGGCGATGCCTGTAGTGGCAGGAGAAAAGCCGGAGAATGAGCGTTTTCCGGGCGCAGTTGCAACTTATTCCATCGAAGCGATGATGCAGGATGGTAAGGCGTTGCAGGCCGGAACCTCGCATTATCTCGGCACTGGTTTTGCCGAGGCCTCGGGCATCAAGTATCAGGACAAGGACGGCGGCCAGCAGTTCGCGCATACCACAAGTTGGGGCGTGTCGACGCGGATGATCGGCGGCGTCATCATGACGCATGGCGATGATGATGGCTTGCGCTGCCCGCCACAAATCGCACCGCACCAGATTGTGATCGTGCCGATGCTGCGCGATAATGACGAGGATGAAGCTGTCCTCGAATATTGTCGAAGCCTTCGTTTGGAGTTGCTCGCGCAAAGCGCCTTTGGCGAGCCGCTTCGTGTATTGCTCGACACCAAGGCGATCAAGGCGTCAAACAAACGCTGGGCCTGGGTCAAGAAGGGCGCACCGATTATCGTCGAAGTCGGCCCACGCGACATGGGCGAGGGCAAGGCCGCCGTCCTGCGCCGCGACCGGTTGTATAAGGACGACGGCAAACTCGCAACGGCGTTCACGCCGAGGGATGAGTTCGTCACTGCAGCGTCGGCAATGCTTGAAGATATCCAGGCAGGCCTTTACGCTGAGGCTAAAGACCGGATGGAAGCCAATATCCGCCGCGATGTCACGGACCTTGCCACGCATTTTGCTGGCGATGAGGCTGCCTTTGCGGGTTGGGTCGAAGTTCAATGGTCCAAGCCCAGCGGCGCTTCGCTCGACAAGATTGTTGAACAGCTAAAGGCGTTTAAACTGACAATGCGCAACAGCCCGCTGAACGCGGAACCTGCAGATGGTCAGTGCTTCTTCACCAGTGAACGCGCTGTTGAGCGGATATTGATCGGGCGGACCTATTGATTGTTTTCACGCAGAGGCGCAGAGAACGCCGAGAGTGTATCACGCTGAAATAGTCCAAGACCTCTGCGCACTCTGCGCCTCTGCGTGAACCATATTTCGGAGTATCCGATTTGACCAAATCCGTGAAACATGAAGGCATGCCATCACGCCAGCAGATAATGGCCTTCATTCAGGAAAGTTCTGAACCCGCCGGAAAGCGGGAAATTGCGCGCGAGTTCGGATTGCGCGGGAATGAGAAGATTGCATTAAAGGCATTGCTCAAGGACATGACCGATGAGGGGCTCGTCGACATGGCCCCGGGGCGGGCTTTCCACAAAATGGGCGGGGTTCCAAAGGTCACTGTGCTCAAAATCGTCGGTATCGACGGCAATCAACCGGTGGCCGTACCCGAAAGATGGGAGGCCGAAGGTATTCCGGTCCCCAAAATCCGCGTCATCGAAGGCAAGCGCGGTGCTTTGACCATTGGCGACCGGATATTGGCGCGCACCGAGAAGCGGGGCAATGGGTGGGTCGCGCATGTGATGAAGAAGCTCGCCAAGGGCAGCGAGCAGATACTCGGCGTGGTCGAGGGCGGCGAGAATGGCCGTTTCTGGCTGAAGTCGGTAGACAAGAAGGCCCGGTTTGATACGCAGATTGGCGATGTGGGCGAGGCCAAGGCGGGCGACCTGGTGCTTGCCGAACTGACCGGCAACGCACAGCGCAAATCAGCACGGGTAACGCAGGTGCTGGGCGATCCGTTCGCGCCGAAAAGCTTCAGCCTGATTGCCATTCACAAATATGGCATTCCATTTGAAATGCCGGAGAACGCGGAGCGTGAAGCCGCAACCGTCAGCAAATTGCCCGTTACCGCGGACCATCGTGAAGACCTGCGCCATTTGCCGATCATCGCCATTGATCCGCGCGATGCGCGTGACTTCGACGACGCAATCTGGGCCGCGCCCAATGCCGATACCGGCGGGTTTGATGCCATTGTCGCGATTGCCGATGTCAGTTACTATGTCCGCCCCGGCAGCGCGCTCGACCATGAGGCGGCGAAACGTGGGAACAGTGTCTATTTCCCTGATCTCGTCGTGCCCATGCTGCCTCACGCATTGTCGTCGGACAAATGTTCGCTGCGGGCAGGGGAGGACCGTGCGGTCATCGCCTGCCACTTCGTCATCAGCAAAATGGGACAAGTGACGTCATGGCGTTTTGCCCGCGCTGTAGCGCGGATTGCCGCCAATATTCCTTATCCGGATGCGCAGGCAGCTATCGACGGGAAGATGGAAAATCCGCTGTTGGAAACCGCGCTCAAGCCACTTTGGGCGTGCTGGCGGTTGCTGGCGCGGGCGCGGCACAAGCGGGCGCCGCTTGAACTGAATCTTCCGGAAAAGCGGATCACGCTCGACGAGCAGGGCCGCGTTACCGGCGTTGCCGAACGTGAACAGCTCGAAGCGCACCGGCTGGTCGAGGATTTCATGATTGCCGCCAATGTCGCCGCCGCCAAGGCGCTTGAGGCGAAGAAGTCGTCACTCATCTACCGCGCGCATGAGCCGCCGAGCCGCGAGAAGCTAGTCGCGCTCAAGGAT
>JANLSY010000321.1:0-11719 GCA_031362665.1 Sphingomonadales bacterium | reverse complement strand
GTTTCGCGGACTTCTTCTTCCTCGGCGTCGAAATCGTCGAAATCTTCTTCCACTCCATCATCTTCTTCGAGGTCGATAATCGGCGGCAACATCACAGGGGCTTCTGGCCGCGGGCCGGAGCTTGATACCGCCAGCTTCGCGCCTTCGGTCTCGCCATTAGGGACGATCAGCACGCGGACGTGATAGCGTTCCTCAATGTCTGCGAGTTCGGCGCGCTTGTTGTTGAGGCAGTAGATTGTCGCTTCCTGACTTGCCTGCAACACGATTTGGTTGCCGTTGCCCTTGGCCGCTTCTTCTTCGACCAGACGGAGCGCCGACAAGGCCGCTGACGATGCAGTACGGACAAGTCCCGTGCCCTCGCAATGTGGGCATTGGCGGGTGGATGCTTCGAGCACGCCGGTGCGCAGGCGCTGGCGGCTCATTTCCATCAGGCCAAAGCCCGAAATGCGGCCCACCTGAATGCGCGCACGGTCGTGCTTGAGTGCCTCTTTCATGGCGCGTTCGACCTTACGGGCGTTTCCATGATGCTCCATGTCGATAAAGTCGATGACGACCAAACCTGCCATATCGCGAAGGCGCAACTGGCGTGCGATTTCGCGCGCCGCTTCGAGGTTAGTCGAAAGCGCGGTTTGCTCAATACCATGTTCCTTGGTCGAGCGGCCAGAGTTGATGTCGATCGAAACCAATGCCTCGGTCGGATTGATGACGATATAGCCACCCGACTTCAACTGGACGATCGGCTGATACATGGCGTTCAGCTGGTCCTCGACATGGTAACGCTGGAACAGCGGAACCGGGTCGGCATAATGCTGCACCTTCTTGGCGTGACTCGGCATCAGCAGCTTCATGAATTCCTTGGCTGCCCGGTAACCCTCGTCGCCCTCGACGAAGACCTCGTCGATATCCTTGTTATAAATATCGCGGATCGCGCGTTTGATGAGGTCGCTATCGGTGTGGATCAACATAGGTGCTGATCCCTTTAGCGTATTCTCGCGAATTCCGTCCCACAGACGCGCGAGATAATCGAAGTCGCGCTTGATCTCAGGCTTGGTGCGCGCGAGGCCTGCGGTTCGAATGATGCATCCCATCGTTGCGGGCAACGTCAGGTCCGACATGATCGACTTTAACCGCTTGCGGTCGGCTGCGCTGTGGATTTTCCGGCTAATGCCCCCGCCATGCGAAGTGTTGGGCATCAGTACGCAGTAACGGCCAGCAAGGCTCAGATACGTTGTCAACGCCGCGCCCTTGTTGCCGCGTTCTTCTTTAACAACTTGAACCAGCAACACCTGGCGGCGATGGATGACGTCCTGGATTTTGTAGCGACGACGCAGATTCATGCGCTTGGCACGGACTTCATCGCTAGCCTTCGGCGCACGGCCTTCGCCGCCTCCATTGCGCCCGCCGCGGCCGCGACGACGGCGGTTATTGCGGTCGCGACCATTGTCTTCGGTATTTTCTTCTTCCGACTGTTCGCTATTTTCGTCGAGTTCGGGCTCTTCGCCTTCGCTCATATCGATGGTATCGACGCTGTCGTCGCTGTCGACTTCGATTAGGTCGGTAACTTCGTCTTCGCGCTCTTCAGAGCCCTGCATGATGTCTGACGGCTCGTCATAGTCGTCCTCTTCCTGCTCACGCAGTGCGGCTTCTTCGGCAGCAGCCTCGGCCTCTTCAGCAAGCAGACGTTCGCGGTCTTCGCGCGGGATTTGATAATAATCGGGATGGATTTCGGCAAAAGCCAAGAAACCGTGGCGATTGCCGCCATAGTCGATGAATGCTGCTTGCAGCGACGGTTCGACCCGGGTTACTTTGGCTAGATAGATATTGCCCTTGAGCTGCTTGTGCTCGGCAGATTCGAAATCAAGCTCCTCGATCCGGTTTCCTGTGACGACCGCGACACGGGTTTCTTCCCGGTGCCGCGCGTCGATTAGCATACGCGTTGTCATTGATATTACTCCAGCGGGCGGACCGCTCGGTTGTCAGCCGAAGGCCGCACGCTCTATTGTTGGTGCCGTGCCGCATCTGACGCAAAGCGTCGGTGTCGGCATGGGCGTTATGTTGATGAGAAAAAATTGCGTCTGCTGCTTGTGCATGGCGGGCGAATGTCGCGCGCGCTTGATTTCCGGCCCAAGCGCCAGTCCCTGTAAGGGCGGCGGTGGTGGAAACATCATGCCTCATGTAGCGTCAACCTGTTAAAATGCTGGACGAAATTGCGTCCGGCCACGAAATGCAGGCATTGTTTAAAAAATTCATGCCCGTGCGAACGCTGCTAGCACTGCTGGAGCATATCGGCAAGGGCAGCACCCAAAATAGCTTTCGCACACGGCATATCGCCAGG
The DNA here is from genome assembly GCA_031362665.1 of Sphingomonadales bacterium. GTDB lineage: Bacteria > Pseudomonadota > Alphaproteobacteria > Sphingomonadales > Sphingomonadaceae > Sphingorhabdus_B. The sequence goes on along the minus strand of JANLSY010000321.1, from coordinate 9,384 downwards.
ATTATTTAAAGCTAACGTGCCATTAACCCTGTCTGGATACCGCGTTTTACACCGTCATGCCTAATCCGTTGTTCATCAAACAGGCGGAGCATTTGCGTGGCGCAAAGAAATTTCTGGACCGGACGGCCTACAAAATCGCATAAGATTATCATGCTGTCCGCTGTGCTTTTTGCCGCAATGCCATTAACCATGTCGCCTGTGTTTGCCGGTAGCATTCGGCAGGTATCGGCGACTGACAACGCGGTGGTTATCCAGTTCGACGATATCGTAAACAAGGCGTCGGTTTTTGCGCTGACTGGTCCTGACCGCATTGCCGTCGATGTGACCGGAGCGACCGTCGGCTCGCAATCGCTTGCGGGCGGAGTCGTGGCAAAGGTACGTCAAGGGCAGTTCGATAGCGACACGGCCCGCATAGTGCTCGAATTGGCATCGCCGGTCGCATTTACCGGTGGGACATTTTCGGCCGACGGCAAAAGTTTGCGACTTAATTTGGAGCAAGGTGCTGCAGGGCGTGGTAAGACAGAGATCGTGCCGCCGCTCGCCTTTCGTGCCGAACCGCCCAAGCGCAAATATGAGGTTAGCGCTCCGATCAAGGCCGGCGCTTCCAAAAGCCTTCCCAAGATTAGCGGCCCCGCCGATGGCACGCTGCCATTGGTTGTCATTGATGCAGGGCATGGCGGTCATGATCCCGGCGCGGTCAGTCCGCATGGCGGCCAGCGCGAAAAGGAAATTACACTGGCGATTGCCAAGGCGGTGCAACGGGAAATGCTCAAAAGCGGCCGTGTTCGTGTTGCCCTGACTCGCGACGCCGACAAGTTTTTGGTGCTTCAGGATCGCTACGAGATTGCGCGAAAGATGAACGCCGACCTGTTCGTCTCGATCCACGCTGACAGTGCCGAGAGTCAGGACGCAACGGGCGGCACCGTCTATACGTTGTCCGAAGTAGCTTCGGACCGGGAAGCACAGCGGCTGGCGGCCCGCGAAAACAAGGCGAATTTAATTAACGGCGTAAATCTTGGCGGGGCCGATGCAAATGTATCGTCGATCCTCATTGATTTGACGCAGCGTGAAACGATGAACGTGTCCGCGGATTTTGCCAAATTGCTGTTACGCGAGGCCAAGCCCAATATGCGGATACGGTCCAATTCGCATCGTTTTGCATCGTTTATCGTGCTGAAGGCGCCTGACACACCGTCGATATTGTTCGAAACCGGCTATCTGAGCAATGCGGGGGATGTCAGCTTCCTCTCGTCCGCCGAAGGCCAGCAAAGGGTCGCTCGCAGCCTTGCCAATGCGATCCAGATACACTTCGCTCGAAGGCTTGCCTCGCGATGAAGTAAATTCGCGGGTGCTGGCCGATTAACATTATGGACCTCCCGGCCAAATCGGCTAGAGAAGCCCGTATATGGACAACGCCGCCCCACCTGCCGAAGAACCGACGAACATCAGTTACAAACTGAAACGCGATGTCGATGGTTTTGTTGGTCGCTGGCAGGGCTGGTGGCAGATGAAACGCTTCCGCTGGGCGACCTATGCAGTTGGCGGATTGTTCCTTTTGTTGTTGTTATTCTGGGCGTTGTTTGCGCGCAACCTTCCCGACGCAGATGCCCTTATCGAATATGAATCGCCTTTGCCGACCGTGGTGCGTGATATCGACGGTCAACCGTTCCACAGTTATGCGCGCGAACGACGGGTTCAGCTCGAATATGCCGATTTTCCCAAACTGCTGATCCGTGCATATCTGGCGGCCGAAGACAAAACCTTTTTCAGCCATGGCGGCATCGATTATCCCGGCATCGCCTCCGCAATTGTTGACAATATATTCAGCAGCAAACGCGCCCGTGGGGCATCGACGATCACGCAGCAGGTCGCCAAAAACCTGCTATTGACCAACGAATACAGTTACACGCGCAAGGTGAAAGAGGCGATCCTAGCCAAACGTATCGAAGGTGCACTCAGCAAGCAGCAGATATTGTCGCTCTACCTCAACGAAATCGCGCTGGGACGGCAGTCGTTCGGCGTCGAAGCAGCTGCACAGGCTTATTTCGCAAAGAGCGTCGACCAGTTGCAGCTTCATGAGATGGCGTTTCTCGCCATCCTACCCAAAGCTCCAGAACGTTATGGCCGCGCCAAAAATGCGCAGGCAGCGATGGCACGCCGCAATTGGGTCTTGGGCGAAATGCGCTCCAATGGCTGGATTACCGATGCGCAGCTAGCTGAAGCGCGTGCACAGCCGCTTGGACTCGCGCCGCAACGCGGCACTGGATATATAAATGTCGGTGGCTACTTCACCGAAGAAGTACGGCGCCAGTTGATCGAACGCTTCGGCGAAACCGACAAAGACGGGCCTTACAGCGTTTATGCAGGTGGCTTGTGGGTCCGGACGTCGATGAACCCGCAATATCAGGTTCTGGCGACCAAGGCACTGCGCGACGGCCTGTTGCGTTACAATGCCGGCAAGGCTTGGAAAGCCAATATGGGCAGTATCGACGTGTCCGACGACCAGTGGGCATCGCGCTTTGCGGCCAGCAATGTCAGCATCGATTACGCCAACTGGCGTGCGGGCGTCGCGCTTGGCAAGGGCCGCGTCGGGTTTGCAGACGGCACAGTCGGCACACTGAACGGCGGGCCAGCGGCAATGAAAGCAGGCGACGTGATTGCAGTCGTGCCCAATGGCGGCAGCAGTTTTTCAGTGCGTACCGTGCCCGAAGTCGGCGGCGGGATGGTTGTCGAGAACCCGTTGAACGGCCGCATCCTTGCGGTGCAGGGTGGGTTTGATAATCGCATATCGAGCTTCAACCGCGCGACACAGGCGCAGCGCCAGCCAGGGTCGACGATCAAGCCCTTCGTCTACGCGACCGCGCTCGACAATGGCATGACCCCGACCTCGATTATCGTCGACGGGCCCTATTGTGTTTATGACGGCAGCACGCGCAGCCAGAAATGCTTCCGTAATTTCGGCGGTGGCGGCGCAGGACCCCAAACGATGCGCTGGGGCCTCGAACAATCGCGCAATCTGATGACTGTGCGCGCGGCGGCGGAAGCAGGCATGGATAATGTCAACGACACCTTCCGCGCGGTGGGCATCGGCGATTATCCCGATTATCTGTCTTATGCGCTGGGCGCTGGTGACACGACTGTGCTGAAGATGGTCAACGCCTATTCGATGTTGGTCAATCACGGACGCGAGCTGAAGCCGACGTTCATCGACTATGTGCAGAACCGAAGGGGCAAAGTTATTTTGCCAGCGAAATGGAAACCCTGCGCCGGTTGCCGCGCAAAGGACTGGAACGGCAAGCCGATGCCGCGCTTTGTTGCGGCGGGAAAGCAGGTAATGGACCCGATCACTGCCTATCAAGTGGTACACATGCTCGAAGGCGTAATTCAGCGCGGCACCGCGACCATATTGCGCGATCTCGACCGGCCCTTGTTCGGCAAGACCGGAACAACAACCGGTCCGACCAATGTCTGGTTCGTCGGCGGCTCTCCGCACTTGGTTGCAGGATTGTATCTTGGCTATGATCAGCCGCGCAATATGGGCGGCTATGCTCAAGGCGGCTCGCTTGCCGCGCCAGTGTTCAAACAGTTCGCGCGCGCCGCGATGGAAGGCATGCCCAAAACCCCGTTTGTCGCATCCGAAGGCGTTCGTCTGGTTCGCATCGACCGCAAAAGCGGAAAGCGGGTCTATGGCGCATGGCCCGGCGACGACCCCAAAGCTGCGGTAATCTGGGAAGCATTCAAAGCCGAAACCGAGCCTAAACGTTCAATCCGTCAGGCGGAGCTGGCGGCGCGTGGGGACAAGCCGGTGAAGAAAGATCGGGTCGTATCAGGCGGCGGCACAAGCTCAGGCGCGTCTCAGGGTCCGAGTTCGGGCACCAAGCGCGACCAGGAGTTTATCCAGCAGGGCGGCGGGATTTATTGAACGCTGTCAATTACGACGCTGCTTCTTGCATTTGCATTTTACGCTCGTAAACTCAAAATAGGGTCGCCCCAATCAAGCCTTTATGGCTTTCGCGGAGGTGTGCATGAGCAATTTCCAGAACAAGGTATTCCTGATCACGGGCGCAACATCGGGCCTTGGCGCGACGGCGGCGGTGTCGTTGGCGGGCAAGGGCGCGAAGGTCGCGATTACCGGGCGGCGCGAGGAGCAGGGTCAAGCCGTTGTCGAACAAATGACGGCGGCGGGCGGCGAGGGGATGTTCATCAAGGCCGATGTGACGGTGCAGGCGGATGTCGATGCAATGGTTGCGAAAACGGTCGAACGTTTCGGGCGGCTCGACGGCGCGGTCAACAATGCGGGCATAACAGGCGGGATGTTCAAGCCGGTCGCGGATTTTTCCGACGAGGATTGGCACAGCGTTATCGACATCAACCTGACCGGGGTCTTCGCCAGCATGCGCGCGCAGATACCCGCGATTCTGGCGAGCGGCGGAGGTTCAATTGTAAACATATCGTCGGCCTATGGTCTCAATGGCGGCGATATCGGCAACTGCGGTTATGTGAGCAGCAAATGGGGCGTCATCGGCCTCACCAAGACCGCAGCGATAGATTATGCGCAGCAGGGTATCCGCGTGAACGCGATATGCCCCGGATATTGCCATTCAGAAATGGTCGATCCCTATGCGGAGGCAGAGCCTGCCTTGTTCGAAAAGCTGCTCGAACGCTACACCGCATCGGGCAAGTTGGGAGAATCGCACGTCGTTGCCGACGCGATCGAATTCCTGCTCTCCGATCAATCGAGCTTCATCAGCGGCGCGGCGATACCGGTTCAGGGCGGCGAGCATTCGCGGCTTTACTAAGAATAGCAAACGGATACGGCTGGTATCGTTTGGCTTGAGCGGATCAAGACGAAAACTCTTATGGCTTCCGCGCCGAATTTCGCAGCTAAGTCACAGGGTTCAAAACTTAACCTCAGGCGCGGCGCTAATCGCGGGCCGCTCTTCAGCGCCGAGTTCCCAGAACTTCTCTTCGCCGAATCCGAACGCGCCTGCGAACAGCACTGCCGGGAATGCTTGCCTTGCGCCGTTATAGTCGGCGGTGACGGCGTTGTAGGCGCGGCGCGAGGCGGCGAGCTTGTCTTCGACGTCGGATAGTTCGTGCTGGAGCGTCTGGAAATTCTGGTTGGCTTTGAGGTCGGGGTAGTTTTCCGCCAGCGCGAACAGGTTCTTGAGCGCGCCCGAAAGGCCTGCCTCGGCCGTCGCTGCTGCCGCTGGAGAAGCTGCTCCCAATGCCGAATTTCTCGCCGAAATCACCGCGTCGAGCGTGGTTTTCTCGTGCGTTGCATAGCCCTGCACCGTGCTGACCAGATTGGGGATCAAGTCATGCCGCTGGCGCAATTGCGCGTCGATATCGGCCCAGCCCTGCCGCACATTCTGACGCAGACCGACGAGCCGGTTGTAAATCATGATGGCAATCAGGCCGATAAAAACGACGATACCGATAATCACCAAACCCATTGCTTTACTCCCCCTCAAACGGTCGATAGCATGGAATATCACGGGTTAGGGGGAATGCAAAACATGATATCGCTGCCCGATGTCGATGTACTGATGGCTGGCGGGCTGCAGGCGCGGCTCGACGCGCTGTCGGCCGATCGGGCCAAGGCCAAAGAGAAGATGTACTGGACCGGCGGGGGCGGAGTCGCTGTCGGCATCTTGGTCGGTTTGATACTTTTCCTGCTTGGCGCGCAGCAATTTGCTTATTTTGCAGGGTTCATAATTATCGGTGGCGCGCTGGCCTGGGCCAACAGTATCAGGCAAAAAATGGTCAATTCGCTCAAGGCCGAGATGAACGGTGCGCTCGCCAAGTCGCTGCAGATCGATTATTCGGTTGTAGCTTTTAGCGGGCAGGAATTCGAACATGCCTGCGCGTTCGATATTCTTCCGTCCTATGACGACTGCTATTTGCAAGACCAGTGGCATGGGGCCATCGAAGGCACCGATTTCCTGCTTTACGAGGCAAAACTTACCGAGACGCGGGGTTCTGGCAAGAACCGGCGGACAGTGACGGTGTTCGAGGGCGTAGTCCTCCGCTTCCAGTTCGCGCGGCCCTTTCTCGCCACCACCCTGGTCCGCCGCGACGGGTTTAAATTTACGCTATTTGGCGACAGCAAGTCATATGGCGGACAAACATTGGACCGGATCAAGATGGTCGATCCGCGTTTCGAGGATGCGTTCGATGTGTATGGCACCGATCAGGTCGAGGGCCGATATCTGGTGCATCCCGCCTATTGTGAACGGTTGCTCGATCTGGAGAAGGAGTTCGAGGGAGAGAAACTCGCCGCTTTGTTCCTCGGCGGAGATTTGATCGTTGCCTTGCGCACCGGGGACATTTTTGAAAGCGCAACGCTGAACCCCGCGCAGGACCGCGAACTGCTTGGCAAGACCATCGCGCAATTCGGCTCAATCGCGCAGCTGGTAAAGCTGCTCAACGAACGACCGCGCAATTAGCCGCCTTTGACTTGCGCGGCGGATAAGCTAAAGGCCGCCAACCGATTTTCATTCGATTTGGAGTTTCCCCATGCGCGCCGACGCAGAAGGCTATGTTGCCCGCATTGATGCCGCCCTCAATCTCGTCCGCATGTCGCTCGACTGGGACCGCGCGCTGCGCCGCTTGGACGAGTTGAACGCGAAGGTCGAAGACCCGACCCTGTGGGACAATCCCAAGGCCGCCGAAGAGGTAATGCGCGAACGCCGCCGTCTCGATGCTGCGATTTCGACAGTGCGTGAAATCGATACCGACAAGGCCGGCACGGTCGAGTTAATCGAACTCGCCGAAATGGAGGGCGACGCCGCGCTCGGCGACGAGGGCGCAGCCGCCCTGAAGACGCTGGCCGACAGGGCTGATAAGGACAAGGTCATGGCGTTGCTCTCTGGCGAGGCCGATGGCAATGACTGCTTCATCGAAATCCATGCCGGCGCCGGAGGCACAGAGAGTCAGGACTGGGCCGAAATGCTGCAACGCATGTATTACCGCTGGGCGGAACAACGCGGCTACAAGGTCGAGATGGTCGATTATCAGGCGGGCGATCAGGCTGGCATCAAATCAGCTACGATGCAGATCAAGGGCGAGAATGCTTACGGCTATTCAAAGACCGAAAGCGGCGTCCACCGGCTGGTGCGGATTTCGCCCTACGACAGCGCCGCCAAACGCCACACGAGCTTTTCCAGCGTCTGGGTTTATCCGGTTATCGATGACAATATCGAGATCGAAATCAACGAAGGCGACTTGAAAATCGATACCTACCGCGCGTCGGGCGCAGGCGGGCAGCACGTCAACACGACCGACTCCGCCGTTCGCATCACCCACAAACCGACCGGCATTGTCGTTGCCAGCCAGAACGACCGTAGCCAGCACAAGAACCGTGCGACCGCGATGGGGATGCTGAAAGCGCGAATGTACGAAGCCGAGCTTCGAAAGCGCGAGGAAGTGGCGAGCGGAGAATATGCCGCAAAGACCGAAATTGGCTGGGGCCACCAGATCCGTTCTTACGTCTTGCAGCCCTATCAGATGGTCAAGGATTTGCGGACCGGTTATACCTCGCCAACGCCGAGCGATGTTCTTGATGGCGATCTGGACAACTTCATTGCAGCGGCACTCGCCCAGCGGGTGACGGGAGAGGCTGTTGCTGTAGACGATGTGGATTAAGCTTTAGTCACCCGGCGCCGCTGACGACCCTGCCAGCAAGCCGCCGTCCAAATGCACCTCGCTGCCGGTCATGTAAGCTGCTTCATCGGACGCGAGCATTAGCGCAATGGCGGCTACTTCCTCTACGGTTCCGAACCGTTTCATTGGCGTATCCGCGACCATCGCAGCCATCCGCGCTTCGCGGTCCGGGCTATCGCCGATCAGTGCTTCCCACATCGGCGTGAGTATTGCCGCCGGGTGGATCGAGTTGCACCGGATGTTGAGGCCTTGGCCTGCGCAATAGAGCGCAACAGATTTGGTGTGGTTGCGGATCGCCGCTTTCGACGACGCATAAGCCGCGGCGCCGGGAATACCGACGAGGCCAGAGCGTGACGACATATTGATAATCGACCCGGCACCTTTGGCGCGCATCGCCGTAATGGCATAGCGGCAGCCCAGAAATGTACCATCGAGATTGACGGCATGCACGCGGTGCCAATCTTCAAGGCTGACATGTTCAGGGTCATGCGGGCCAGTGCTTTCTTCGAAGCCAGTGATACCCGCGTTGTTGACGACGATATCGATGGAAGGATGCTCGACGGCAAGCCTACCCCAATCTCCTTCATCGGCAACATTCAAGTCGAAATATGTACCGCCAATTTCTGCGGCGATGCGTTTGCCGTTTTCGGCATCGATGTCGCCGATGATGACATGCGCGCCTTCGCGGGCAAAGCAACGGACAATCGCCTCGCCAATACCGCGTGCGCCACCTGTAACGAGGGCGGATTTGTTCTGTAATTTGGGCATGAGTTGTTCCTGTGTTCAAATGATATGAATGCCCGCGATACGTCGCGAGGCTATCTGAGCCATGTGAAGCGCGTTTGCGCTCTTTAGCCTTGAATCACTGGACCTACTCCACTTAAGCAGCGACAAGCATAAAGCGTAGCGCAGGAGAGAGCAAGTGAGCGAGCATCAGGACTGGTTTCCGATTCCCGAAAGCGCGACCGTGCACACGCATTGCACCGCGGCAGATTATGACCGGATGTATGCGCAGAGCATCAATGAACCCGATGCGTTTTGGGCGGAACAAGCCAAACGTATCGACTGGATGACACCACCGACGAAAATCGGCAACTGGTCCTACGACCCGGTCTCGATCAAATGGTTTGAAGATGGCGTCCTGAACCTCTGCTACAATGCAGTCGACAGGCATGTAGCGGCCGGAGATGGTGACCGGATTGCTTTTATCTTCGAACCCGATGACATCGCCAAAGACGCGCGACGCATCAGCTATGCCGAGTTGCAGGCCGAAGTCATCTACATGGCGAACTGCCTCAAGCAACTGGGCGTCGCAAAGGGTGAGCGCGTTACGATCTACATGCCGATGATAGTCGAGGGGGCGGTCGCGATGCTTGCCTGTGCGCGAATTGGCGCGGTACATAGTGTGGTATTTGGCGGCTTCTCGCCCGAGGCATTAGCAGGGCGGATTAGTGATTGCGGCAGCCGCTTTGTCATTTGTGCTGATAGCGGCCTGCGCGGTGGCAAGGGCGTGCCGTTAAAGGCTAATGTCGATGCGGCACTCGAAAAGGTGTCTGGCGTCGAAGCGGTGCTGGTTGTTCGCCACACGGGCGAGACGATTGAAATGCACGACGGCCGCGATCACTGGTATCATGAAGCCGAAGTCGGCACCGTATGCCCCTGCGAACCGATGGGCGCAGAAGACCCGCTGTTCATTCTCTACACATCGGGTTCGACCGG
>JANLSY010000300.1:0-3313 GCA_031362665.1 Sphingomonadales bacterium | reverse complement strand
ATAGCCGCCAAACCTTTCGTCCTTTAAATCAATCGGAAGCGGTCGGTGAGTTTAGACGCGCTCGAGCGGCAAGAAAGGCGGGTCGGGCAAATCAACATCAATGTTGTCACCCTGACGGACCCAGCCTCCTCGCAGTACGATGGTCATGATACCGGACTTGCGTATCAACTTACCATCAGGTCCTGTATCGATAACCGATGAGAGAAGACCTTTCCGAAAATTCTCGATTTGAGCGCAGGGGTTACGCAACCCTGTCACCTCCAAAAGAACGTCAGCACCAACCTTCAGGAGCGCACCGCGTGGAAGCCCCAGCAAGTCGATCCCCTTCGTAGTGATATTCTCACCTAAGTCTGCAGGCTTAACCGCGAATCCATTTCTGGCGACTTCATCGAACAATTCAGAATGGATCAAATGCACTTGGCGAAGATTCGGTTGTGTCGGATCTGCTTTTACACGCGAGCGATGCTTCACCGTCACTCCTTGGTGTGCATCGCCGTCAACACCCACACCTGCGATGATCTCAATTTCCGGGACTACATGCTTTGAGAAATTGTGGCCTTCATCCCTGGCTACCGCGATTACTTTTCCAGCCACTTTTAAAACCCCTGCGGATTCAACATCGTTCGTCATAGCTTACCAGTGCGCGCATGGCGACAGTCCGCTTTCCACAACATTCCGGCCGTTAGTTCGGTCGGAACGCCTCATCAAAAGCCGCCGTACATTTATTGCCCGTAATTGGCGTTACTCAAAGGGCTTGAGGCGATCCTTGATCGGCTTGCCAATGTGAACAATAGCCTCGTTCGCGGCTTCATTACCCGCGTTGCTGACAACCAATGTGATGATGTTGTGTTTGGGCATGATCCGTATATCGGCCACCCAAAAACCGTTGCTACCCGCATGGGTGAGCAAGAGCGGTGCGCCATCCGGGCCAAGCTTCACGCCCCAGCCATAAGTGTAGCGCTCGGTCACCGGCGTATGCAAAATGCGGTATGTTTCTGTTTTAAGCAATTTGCCATGGCCGTTTACACCGTCAAGATGATCTTGCGCGAACAACATCCAATCGCGCAGGCCGATGCTGATTGTACCGGCTGGACCAATCACCGCCGGATTGTCGCTATCGGGGTCCGCAGGATCAAGCGCGACCAAAGCACCCGAGACATCTTTATGCCCCCAAGGCTGGTTCGCTTTGCCGGGCTTGGCCGGATTTCCAAAGCCGGCGTTTTTGATGCCCAGCGGTTCAAATATCTGATTGCGGATCAAATATTCCCATGATTTGCCCGTATGCTTCTCAGCGATCGCGCCTGCTATCATAAAGCCGAGATTGGAATATTCATACTCACCAATTTTTGAGGCTGGGGGTTCGGCCAAATATTTGCGCGCAACAATCGATCGTTGTGCCCTCACTTCTTTCACGTCCTTGATCAAAACAAGGAATGGCGGCAAATCCTTGTCGTCGGTCAATGTCGGAAGGCCCGCAGTGTGATTCAGCAATTGGGATATCGTAACCGAGCGGTAGGCTGGATTCATTTCCTTTGCGAAATCGGGATATGAATCCGCCAGCGTATCCTCAAAGTGCATTACACCCTGTTCTACCAGACGCGCGATCAGCGTGGCTGTAAACGCCTTGGTGTCTGAACCAATGTGCCAACGATCGTTGAGTGTTACCGGCTTGCTCTGCCCAACCGCGCGAACACCCACCACAGCCTCGGCAGCGATTTTGCCATCAATCTGAATGAGAGCAGCAGCAGCAGGAAGCTTGTCCTTTTCTTGGGCAGAAGCCAGAGTCTGTTCGAGAAAGGTTTGCAGCGGGACATTTTCCTGAGCTTGGGCTGTAGAACTCAGAAGGATTAGGCTAAGTAATGAAGTACGAAAAAGCATGAAATGATGTCCCACCGTTGGCGTTGATCCGCATCGGTTTTGATGCGTATTGAGGCTCGCTGAAATCAACCCGAACCAGAGTCGCAATGAGTGTATTGTTAATATAATACACTCATTGCGACTCCTGTCAATTCAGCATGTAAGTTCGCCCCTTCGATTGCGGATTATGTTCTGTTGAAATCTGTCAGGCACTGTCAGCCCAAGTGCTGGGCAGCGCGATGCGCTTTGGCGTGCCAAACCTTGCGGGGCGGAGTGTCGGTGTTGCTGCGAAGATCGACAGAGCCCTTCTACCTGCTTCACGCAGGGTAGTTAGCGCTCAGAACTGACAGTTCTGCTTTGCTAGAACATATTCGGCCCTTGCGTCCGCTTTCCTGTATTTCCAGATGAAAACCGGACAGTCCGCAATCGGCCCATTTGCTGCCCTTCGACACCAGCGACGCACCCATTGATTGCTGCCATCCATTCAGATGAAGCGCCAACAGAAGGTTTGTTGTGGTATGAAGACTTGGAAAGGGCCGCACAGACGGACTTCAAACAATCAAAGGAGGCCGTTTTTGCAGGGAAAGCCAGTTTGGGCGTGAAAGTTACGCAACCGATCAGACAGCCATTTTCGGATTTGCAAGGTTTGCTTTCATGTACTTCACGCCCCATATACTACCGATGAATTCTGCAGCGCATACCTCGAACCCATCGCATTCGGTCGGCTCGTTCGAGCCGATCGAGCGAGTCGCAAACCGGCTGGTCGGGGCAGCGTTTTCGCCGCATCGGCACGATACTTACACCGTCGCTTTGACTATGGCTGGGGTGCAAGCGTTCAATTATCGCGGGACGATGCGACATTCGCTGCCTGGGCAGGTGCTAATCCTCCATCCCGAAGAAATACACGATGGACATTGCAGCGATGAGGCGGGATTCAGCTATCGGGCAGCCTATGTTCCGCCAACTCATGTGCAGACAGTGCTTGGAGGCGCGGAGCTGCCGTTTGTGTCCAATGGCGTCTCGGCGAATCCCGCCTTGATCGCGGCGGTCGTGAGCATGGTGATCGACTGCGCGGGCGTCGAGGATCCAGGTGCTTATGAAGATGCGCTTTACGATCTCGCGCATGCTATGCACGACGAGGCTGGCAAGGTGTCAACTGTCAGGACAGCCAACCGAACAGCTGTGATGCGCGCACGCGAATTTCTCGATACCGCCGTCGTTTTCGGTGCGCGACTGGATCAACTTGAACAAATTTCCGGCTGCGATCGTTGGCAACTGTCGCGTGATTTCCGGTCATTGCTTGGCACCAGCCCCTATCGTTATCTGCAGCACCGTCGGGTCGATCTCGCCAAGCAACTTTTGCGCGAAGGCGCGAAGCTGGCTGAGGCCGCCCATGGCGCTGGCTTTGCGGATCAGAGCCATTTTGGTCGCACATTTCGCAAGGCCGTTGGCCTCA
>JANLSY010000275.1:0-10966 GCA_031362665.1 Sphingomonadales bacterium | reverse complement strand
TTGCTGATGACCTATTTTTTCCAGGAAATGCCGGAGATTGTCCGCGCCGGACACCTGTTCCTCGCGCGTCCGCCGCTTTATCGCCTGACCCACGGTGCGACGTCGGTGTATGCGCAGGATGAGGCGCACCGCGCCGAAATCCAGGCGACCGTGTTCAAGGGCAAGAATGTCGACGTCGGCCGATTCAAGGGACTTGGCGAAATGAACCCGAACCAGCTGCGCGAAACGACCATGGATCCGAAAACGCGTTCGCTGATCCGCATCACCCTACCGCACGAATATGAACGCCGTGCGATGGTCACCGACCTGGTCGACCGGTTAATGGGCAAAAACCCAGAGCACCGCTTCAATTTCATTCAGGAAAATGCGGCGCAACTGGACGAGGAGGCGATTGACGCCTGACTTTGAGGAGAGTGTGATGAAGCCTTTTTTGCTCGCCTTGCCGCTTGTAATGCTCGGCCTCAGTCCGGCGGCAACGGCACAAACGCCGCCCAAGCCCGCTTCCGTTCCGGCGAAACCTTTAGACTTGCGTATTGAGCAACTGCCCTCGGTTCTCGCCGGAACGATGAAATATGAGGACTATTTTGCGCCAAGCTTTCTAGCAGCAGTCCCGACGGCACAGCTAAAGGCCATATCCGAACAGTTCATCACGCAGAATGGCAACCCGTTGAAGGTGGTCGCGGTCGAACCGAATGGCCCGAACGGCGCCACGATTAAAATCGAATATGAAAAGGCCATCGCGACCGCCGACATCACCGTCGAATCTACCGCGCCGAACAAGGTCGTCGGCCTGCTGGTCAGAGGCTTTGAAATCAAAGGCGACACTCCGGCAAAAATCGACGCCGATTTCGCCGCGCTTCCCGGCAAGGCGGGTTATCTCGTTGAGAAAATCGGGGCCGACGGCAAGCGCCAACAAATTGCGGGCCGCGCCACTGGGCAACAGTTCGCCATTGCCTCGACTTTCAAGCTCTATGTCCTCGCCGAGCTCGCGTCGCAGGTTCAGGCCGGACGGCGCAGCTGGTCCGATGTCGTGCCGATCCTAGATAGCAATTACTCTTCGCCCGCCACGCAGAACTGGCCGCGCAGCACGCCCGTTACGTTGCAGACGCTCGCGACGTGGATGATTTCGGTCAGTGACAACGCCGCAACCGATGCCCTTATCCGCGTGCTTGGGCGCGAGGCCGTCGAGGAGAAACTGGCGACCATCGGCCATAGCGCACCTGACAAGACGCTGCCGATGCTTACCACGGTTGAGGCATTTGCGCTGAAGAGCAATCCGGCGCTGCGCACGCGGTTCGAAAAGGCGACTGAAGCACAACAGCGCGATCTGTTGCAAAAAGAAGCGGGCGCGCTGAAATATGAGCGGATCAATATGGCAGCGCTCGGCTCGGGCCCGGTCGCCATCGACAGCATCGAATGGTTCGCTTCGCCAACTGACATCGCCAATTTGCTCAACAATATACGCCGTACCGGCAACCAGACTGCCCTTGATGTCATGTCAGTCAATAAAGGCGTATCGCCGACTAGCGCAGAAAAATGGCGTTATCTCGGCTACAAAGGCGGGTCCGAACCCGGCGTTGCTTCAATGAGCTATCTGGGGCAGTCGAAGGCGGGCGACTGGTATGTGATTAGCGGTAGCTGGAATGATGCAACGAAAGAGGTCGACATCAATGCTTTCGCCGCGCTGATGGGGCGGTTGGTTGATAGCCAAAGGAATTAGATGGGCGATAACTCCGCTATTTACATCTTTTAAGAAAATAAAATTTGATATAGCTTTAGATGTTATGGAAAAACGATCGACTCTCGGACTTTGCCCTCTCGTCAAATCGCTGTCGCTTTTGGCGTTTTTATTGGGCGGAAACACAGCACACGCCGATGATGCCAAGCCTGAAGCTGAACAAATTATCGTAACTGGCAACCGTGCAATCCAGGCCGAGCAAACAGCGGACCTTGCCAAATCGATTACGATGCGCCCGCCCAAGGACCAGCCGTTACCGAGGCATTATCAACCCGTTTGCGTAAAGATATTAGGCCTTGAGAAGGACTATGCCGACCTCATAGCACAGCGAATCCGTGACAATATTCGCACGTTGAACCTATCGGTTGGCACGACAAAATGTCAGCCAAATAGCTGGGTCGGATTCGTCTCCGACAGCTATCAATCGGTTATCCAGCTACGACAGGAACAGCCGGAAATGTTCGCTGAGCTGCACGATTACGAAATCGACCGAATTCTGGCCGGCAGCCGGGCAGCGCAAGCTTGGCACGCGCTGGAAGCCAAGGGCGTGGACGGCAAGCCATTTAATTACACAACAATCAATCAAAAAAAAGTTAGGGTTAACTACCAGTTCCAGACCGGACGACTTTCGCCAACGACCAGAGTCGACATGATGGGGTCCATCGTCCTGTTCGATAGAAAATTGTCGTCGGGCAAAACCGTCCGCCAGCTCGCAGATTACGCCACATTCCGACTGCTGGCCCCGGTTAGGGAAGCTTCAACCGAACCGGGCGATATCCAGTCGATCCTTTCGCTATTTTCTGAAATAGTTATGCCGCCTGCCGGGCTTACCGAATTCGACTGGTCCTATCTCGACGCCTATTACAAATTGCATAGAGGTGCGCAATCCGAACACGTGCACGATGCTGCGAAAAGCGCGTATTTGAAGAGTATTGGACAAAAACTGTTGGACAGCGCCGAGCGTACCGACAAAAACTGAAAAGTAATCCTGAGTATGTGTAGACTATTGAGTCAACGCCTCAACTAGCGCCTTGACCTTCTTCTGGCGCCATTGGGGCAAGGGTGCGATCAGCCAGTAAGCGAGCGCATGTTCGCGGCTGTTGTCGATGGCACGCACGCGGCCTGCGTCGAGATCGCCCGCCGCAAGCAAATGCGGTACGACGGCTTGTCCGAGCCCAATGGCAGCGGCATCGATCGCCAGGCCCGCATCGCCAAGCCGCAATGTCGCTTCGCCCTCGGTCACCGGACTGCCTGGCCAGCCGATGGGCGTATTCGCGCCGCCTTCGGGCGCGCCGACACGGACAAAGGCTCCCGCCGCCAGCCGGACACCTTCATGTTCGCCCGGACCTTCGGAAAGCCGCACGGCAATGTCGAGGTTGGCCTCGGTAAAATCGATTTCATTATCGGCGATGATCAGCGTGAAGCGAACTTGCGGATTGGTCGCCCCGTAACGCGCAAGCCTTGGTGTGAGCCATTTGGCAGTAAAATCGCGCGGCGCAGCGATGGTCAGCGAATTAGACGACTGTCCTGCCTGCATCGCGCGGACCGACTCTTCGAATTGCAGGAAACCGGCGCGTAAAGAGTCGAGGCCGTTCGAGGCTTCGTCGGTAAGCTCTAGTCCCTTTGGCGTTCGCCGGAACAAGACGACGCCGAGCATATCCTCTAACGCGCGAATTTGCTGACCGACAGCAGCAGGGGTGACAGCTAGTTCATCCGCTGCCTTGGTAAAACTCAAATGCCGTGCCGCCGCATCAAGCACGCGAAGCCCGTTAAGGGGTAGATGCGTCCGCTTCATCGAGCCCCAATCATCTTGCGGTGGCCGGAGCCACCAGTTTGAAACGCGGAATTTCTGCAAGGAACGTGCCGCCGTCCTCACGGATAAAACGATATTGACCCTCCATCATGCCACTGGGCGTCGATAACGGACATCCCGAAACATAATCATGGCTTCCACCCGGATGCAGCAACGGCTGTTCGCCAACGACCCCGTCGCCATCGACATGGTTTACCATCCCCCGCCCATCGGTGATTTTCCAGTGGCGGGTCAGCAGTTGAACCGGCTCTTCGCCATGATTTTCGATGCGGATATGATATGACCAGAACCAGCGACCTTGTGCCGCTTGCGACTGCTCGGGGAGGAAGTTGGGCGCAACACGGACGGTGACGCCATCAGTGGTAGCACTAGCCGTGAAGAAGGAATCGAGGATGTTCATAGGCCAATCACTTTCAAAGCCTGATCCAGATCTTCCATCAAGTCTGCCGGGTCTTCGAGGCCGACATTAATTCGGATCATGCCCTCGCCCACACCCATCGCTTCACGACCTTCCGGCCCCATGCCGTGATGGGTGGAGGACGCGGGATGGCACATCAGGCTGCGCGCATCGCCGATATTATTCGAGATATCGATGAGTTGCAGCGCGTTGAGCAGTCCATGCGCTTGCTTGCGGCCGCCATCCAGTTCGAACGAGAAGATTGGCCCGCACGCCTTCATCTGGCTCATCGCGAGATTATGCTGGGGGTGCGATGGCAAACCCGGATGCAACATCACTGGCACGCGGCATTCGAGAAATTTGCCCACCGCCAGCGCATTTTCCGATTGCTTCATCGCGCGCAGTTCGAGCGTCTCCAGCCCCTTGTGCACCACCCATGCGTTGAACGGCGACAGATTCGGCCCTGTGTTGCGCTGGAACGGCAACAGCACTTCATCAATCCATTGCTGCGACCCGCAGACCGCTCCGGCCAGCACGCGTCCCTGCCCGTCCATCAGCTTGGTCGCGCTGTAGGCCACGACGTCCGCCCCATAATCCATCGGGCGTTGCAGCACGCTGGTGGCAAAGGCGTTATCGACCACGGTGGTAATGTCATGTTCTTTGGCCAACGCGCAGACATAGGCCATATCGACAATATCCATTGTCGGGTTGGCCGGGGTCTCAAAGAAGAAAACTTTTGTGTTGGGCTGGATCGCTGCCAGCCATTCGTCATTATTGCGGCTATCGATAGTCGTTGTACTGATACCCCATTTTGGCAGTAAATTGTCAGTCAGCCAGCGGCATGAACCGAACGCCGCACGCGCCGCAACGACATGATCGCCTTGTGACAATTGGCATAGCAATGCCGTTGTCATCGCCGCCATGCCGGTTGCCTGTGCACGACACGCCTCGGCACCTTCCATAAGCGCGATACGCTCTTCGAGCATCTGCACCGTCGGATTTTGCAGGCGGGAGTAGGTCATACCCTCGGCCTCACCGGCGAAACGCGCGGCTACGGTTTCGGCATCGTCATAGGTGAAGCCTGAGGACAGGAACAACGCCTCCGACGTTTCACCATGCTCGCTACGCCATGTGCCGCCGCGCACAGCCTGCGTGGCAGGACGCCATTTGCTTGTGATATCGCGATTCTGGCCGGTGGTTTTCTTCATAAGGTGCTTTTCGGGGAGTGTATCGGTCAGGTCAAGGCAGCAAGAACGGCATCGCCCATTTCGTTGGTCGACATTGTGCCACCAAGGTCTGCGGAACGTGCGCCGCGAGCCAGCGCTTT
This sequence comes from Sphingomonadales bacterium, assembly GCA_031362665.1. Taxonomy (GTDB): domain Bacteria; phylum Pseudomonadota; class Alphaproteobacteria; order Sphingomonadales; family Sphingomonadaceae; genus Sphingorhabdus_B. Next base: position 5,691 of record JANLSY010000275.1, on the reverse strand, counting down.
GGCTACAGCGGCGTCGATGCGATCAGCCACATCGGGCAGGCCAAGCGAATATCGCAGCATCATCGCGGCGGACAATATCGTCGCCAGCGGGTTCGCTTTGCCCTGCCCTGCGATGTCGGGCGCGCTCCCGTGGATAGGTTCGTAAAGGCCTTTTTGGTTGCTATCGAGCGAGGCGCTGGGCAGCATTCCGATGGAACCGACGCACATACTTGCCTGGTCCGACAATATGTCGCCGAACAGGTTGCCGGTGACGATCACGTCAAATTGGCCCGGGTTGCGGACCAACTGCATCGCGCAATTGTCGACATACATATGGCTGAGTTCGACTTGGGGATATTCAGCGTGGGTTTCGATGACCACATCACGCCACAATTGCGAGGTTTCAAGGACATTGGCCTTATCGACCGAGCACAGCTTTTTGTTCCGAGCCATCGCGGTTTCAAATCCGACGCGGGCGATGCGGCGAACCTCGTCTTCATTATAGGACATAATGTCATAGCCTTCGCGTTTGCCGTCGGCGGTGGTACGCATCCCCTTTTCGCCGAAATAGACGTCACCATTCAGTTCGCGGACGATGACCATGTCGATTTGAGCAGCAACTTCGGGGCGAAGCGCGCTGGCGTCGGCCAGTTCGGGAAACAGCTTTGCTGGGCGAAGATTGGCAAATAGGCTGAGTTCCTTGCGAAGCCCCAGAATTGCCTGTTCAGGCCGCAAATGGCGTTCAAGACTATCACAGTCGGGATCGCCCACCGCACCGAACAATATCGCATCGGCACGCTTGGCAAGGTCAAGCGTCGCAGGCGGTAACGGATGACCAGTTGCCTTGTACGCGGCGCCGCCGACAGTCGCCTCTTCGAATGTCAGCCCGTCAATCGCCAGCGCATCAAGCACGCGCCGCGCCTCGGTGATGACTTCTGGACCAATTCCGTCTCCGGGTAACAGAGCGACTAACACGGCATTCTCCTTTGCGAAGTGGCCATGCCGCGCACCGTGCGCTTATGCAACCGCCCTTTTTAGACGCTCAACCAGTCGTTCGCGCGCAGCCATGACATCGGCGCGTCGTTCACCCAGCACATGTGCCACCAGACGCTCGCGGTTCTGCGCCATCATCGCTACCGGAGCGCCGCTTGCTTCAGTTTCTTCGGCATAGCCAAGCTCTGCCAACAGCAGCGTTTCATATTGTGCCACCGCACCCGCCCACACCCGAGCCGCGGGAGCCAATTCAATCGCCGACAGCACGCCGTCGAGCGCGCTGTGCAAGCGCGGATAGGGATAGGCCTCCGGCAAGGTCGCGGCAGTCAGCGCGGTTACCCAGTCAATCGCCGCTATGGCGAGCGGCTCGGACAGCAAATGCGCCCGGCTGTGCAGCGGTTCGGCGACGAGCGAGGCAAGTTGCCCCGAAACCTTTACCCGCCATTCGCCCTTAATTACATTGCCTGGGATAAGAACCGGGCGAAGATGCCGCCCCCTCGCGCCCTGGACATAACCCGCGAGCATGCCTTCTTCGGCGGCAAACGCCCGAACAATTGCGCCTGTTTCGCCGTGGGTGCGGACCGAGCAAATAATGGCGGAGGTGCTAATGTGCATATGGCCTCATGCCAAGCACAGCCGATTTAGGGAAGGGCTATCCCTCGCTTACCTTAAAGAGGGCGACGCCATCATACTTCTGGGCATCGGGCTCGAACATCTCGTCGGGTTCGAAATGCTCGTCGATAACCTGCAATTCGTTCAACCCTTGTAGATGAAAGGCCCCTAGTTTTTTCTCACGCGGCGGCTCCCCATGTTTTTCGAGCGTGATGGCATCGATGAAAAGAGCGTTGTTCTTCGAATAGAGCACATGCGGGGCGAGCTTCATTGCGACACCGTTATACACCGTCGTCACGCATTTTTTTAGTGCGATGGCTTCAAGAAGGAGCGGATTCGTGGACATGGTGCGAGGTTATCCTAGTGGCATAAACGCGCAACCACAAATTGGTGCAGCGCAACACAATATATCGACTGACTTGCAAAATCCTGCGGCGCAGTTATTTTCTACGCTCCATTCGAGGAATTTATGCAAGAGATTGCCACCCGTTGATCCAGCACGCCGCGAGATTTTCGCGGACCTGCTGAACTTGGCTCCAGAGGCGTGGGACAGCGCCTGCTGGCCCCTGACCAATTTCCACGGGTATGTTTCAATGAATATTTCAAAATACGAACAGCGCGTACTGCACGCGCTGGCGCAGGGTGGGTCGATCATCCACCGCTTCGACGAGCGTGGGCGGATAATCGAGGTCGATTGCATGAACCGCGACGGGTGGCGGCTGGACGATTGCACCATCGCAGTTTTCCAGAAGCTGCGGCGCAAGCGGATGATCGGCAGCATTGGCGGCGCGCCTTATCGCATTACGCGAGAGGGTTTGCGCGCGGTGCGCTCTCAACTAGACAACCGCTAACGGCGCAGCTGCGGTCGCATGGTCGGCAACCAGGTCGACCATGCGACCTACCTGCGAAGGCGGCAAGTCGTGCGCCATCTCCTCGATTATCTCCAAACGCGCGCCAGGAACATGACGGGCGATATCCTCGCTGCCCTCCTTCGGAACCAGCGGGTCAGCACCGCCGTGTACGACGAGGGTCGGCGTCGTGATTTTCTTCAGGCGCTCGACCCGACTGCCGTCAGCGATGATTGCCAGCAACTGCCGCCTTGTCCCCACAGGATAATAGCCACGGTCGAAAGCCGTGGCGGTCATTTCGGCATGGGCATTCTCCGGGCGGGCCGGATCGGGATAGGAAAACGAGCTTACCAGTTCGGTTCCGAACGCCACCGCTTCCTCGCGACTGGCGTCGGGCGCGCGCTTTACCATGAAGCGGCGCTGGATATCGGCACGCGCGCCTGGAAGGCCCGGCTTACCGCTCGACGACATGATCGAGGTCATGCTTAGGAGGCGCTCCCGATGGTTAGCCGCCATGAGCTGGACGATCATACCACCCATCGACGCGCCGACGACATGGGCCTTTTGTATGCCCAGCGCATCGAGCAGTCCGATCCCGTCCTTTGCCATATCGCTCAGCGTATAGGGTACACTCACCGGAAGACCCACGCGCGTCTTGAACATCGTCCAGATCAGATTGGGCGCCGCTGCTCCCGCCATCCGCTGCGACATGCCAACATCGCGATTGTCGTAATGTATGACACGGTAGCCCTTGGCGACGAGGCCCTGGATGAATTCTTCGGGCCAAGCAATCATCTGCGCACCCAGACCCATAACGAGCAGTATTACGGGCGCATCGGCTGCGCCTATCTCTTCGTAGTATATGTCGATCCCGTTGGCGCGGATATTTGGCATATTATTCTCCCTGTACGCATTACCTTAACCGTGTGATTAAACCACGCAAGCGGAAGTCATCCGTTACTGTGGTAGAAATCATGCACCGTCTGCGCCACTGCTGCAGAAACCCCCGGCGCTTTCTGCAAATCCTCGAGGCTCGCGCTGCGCACTGCCCTTGCGGTGCCGAAGTGCATCAACAACGCCTTCTTGCGCGACGGGCCGATGCCGGGGACTTCGTCAAGCGGGCTGGCGGTGATGGCCTTGGCGCGTTTATTTCGGTGTGCGCCGATAGCGTAGCGGTGCACTTCGTCGCGCAGGCGTTGCAGATAGAACAGCACTGGCGCGTTCACTGGCAAGGTCAATTCGCGTCCGTCGGGGAAGTGGAATACTTCGCGCCCGTCGCGGCCATGGTTCGGCCCCTTGGCAATTGCGATCAGCGGCACATCATCCACACCGATTTGTTCGAGCGCCGCTTTCACCGTGCTCATCTGCCCCTTACCGCCATCGATCAGCACGAGGTCAGGCCACTCGCCGCTATCCCTGTCCGGATCCTCGTCCTGCGCGCGGGCAAAGCGGCGCTGGAACACTTCACGCATCATCGCGAAGTCATCATCGGTCGCGGCCTGCTTGATGTTGAACTTGCGATACTGACCCTTGATAAAGCCTTCTGGCCCGGCGACCACCATAGCGCCCAATGCGTTGGTGCCTTGAATATGGCTGTTGTCGTATATCTCGATCCGCTTTGGCGGCTCGGTGAGTTCGAATAGTTCGGCAACTTCCTGCAATAACTTGCCTTGCGTCGTGCTCTCCGCCAGCCGCCGGTCGAGCGCTTCTGCGGCGTTACGCGTCGCCTGTGCCACCAGCCGGACACGGTCGCCGCGTTGGGGTACCGCGATCTCGATCTTGCGCTCGGCGCGTTCGGACAAGGCTTGCGCGAGCAAAGCGGCTTCTGGCAATTCACGATCCAGCAGGATCAGCCGCGCGGGCGGCACATCCTCATAAAACTGCGCGAGGAAGCTGGTGAATACGTCATCCTCGTTCATCTCGGAAACATGCGCAGGGAAGAAAGAGCGATGCCCCCAATTTTGCCCGCCGCGAATGAAGAACGCCTGTATGCCCATCACGCCATTGCGGTGCGCCAGCGCGAAGATGTCGGCATCACCAATGCCTTGGGCATTGATCGCCTGCGACCCTTGAATGAAAGTCAGCGCTTTCAAACGATCACGCAGCATCGCGGCGCGTTCGAAGTCGAGGGCATCAGCGGCTCCCTCCATTTCTTTGGCAAGTTTCGCCTGCACGCCCGAGGATTTTCCATCCAGGAACGATTTGGCATCGGCGACTAGCTCTGCATAGTCCGCATCGTCCACCCGCCCCACACACGGCGCGGAGCAACGCTTGATCTGGTAGAGCAGGCAGGGTCGGTCGCGGTTATTGAAAAAACTGTCTGAACAGCTTCGCAGCAAGAACAGTTTTTCGAGCGCATTGAGCGTCTGGTTGACCGAGCCTGCGCTGGCGAACGGGCCGTAATATTGCCCCTTATGCCGCCGCGCACCACGATGTTTCTGGATGCGCGGGAATTTGTGGTCGGAACGCAGCAGGATGAACGGGAAGCTTTTATCATCGCGGAGCAACACATTGTATGCGGGGCGGTAGCGCTTGATAAGCTGCGCCTCAAGGAGCAACGCCTCCGCTTCGCTGTTGGTGGTCACAATTGTCATCGACCGCGTCAACGCGACCATGCGGCGCAGGCGATTGGGTAGCCGGTCAATTTGAACATAATTGTTTACGCGGTTCTTCAGCGCGCGCGCCTTGCCGATATAGAGGATATCGCCGCGGGCATCGTGCATGCGATAGACACCGGGCTTGTGCGGGAGCGTTTTCAGCACATTGCGAATTGCCGCAACGCCGGTCTCAAAATCCGGCGCGTCCGCCCCGCGCACAGCGTAGGTCGCCTTTTCCTCGTTGAAACGCGAGGATGCGTTGGGTTGGTCTGGGCGGTCGGCTTTGGACATTGTGCCGCAGATGTAGGCGGGGGCTTGCGCTTACTCAACCACTCTCGTCGTCATTCAGAACTTGTTTCAGGATGACGAAAGCTTTGAGATTAATTCAGCGACGCAATCGACTGATCAACCAACGAAGCATCCGCCTTCACATCATGATGCGTCGCAATCAGTTGCGCAGCGGCAGCAGCCGAAACCGACGCCGCCTTGGCCCGAACATCGGCAATCGCGGCGCGTTCGGCGGCAGCGATTTTTTCTTCGGCGGCCTTGGCACGGCGAGCGATCATGTCCGTTGCGGCTACCTTGGCAGTCGCCACGATCTGCTTGGCCTCTTCCTCAGCAGCGGCCTTCATGTCGATGGCGTCCTGCGCGGCCTGCTTGGC
>JANLSY010000261.1:0-1671 GCA_031362665.1 Sphingomonadales bacterium | reverse complement strand
CATTGGCTTTGGCTATGTCCCGCCGCCCGCTATTCCGCTTGAGGAGGTGTTAAAGGGTCTACCCGAACCCAACATGATCGTCACCGACGGCGAAAACGCGCCGCCTTGATCATTCACTTAATATATGCATGACCATCGGCTCGCCTAGCAGGCTATCCGAGGTCGCCAGTGTTTTCAGCGTATCGTTGATCGCCTGTTCGGGGCCTTCATGCGTGACCATCGCGATCAGCGCAGTGCCATCGTTGCTGGCCTCGGTCTGGATCAGGCTTTCAATCGATAGGCCAGCATCGCGCATTGCTGCAGTAATTTCGGCGAGCACGCCAACGCGGTCGGCGACCACCATCCGCAAATAGGTCTTGCCAATGCGATGAGCTGACGCCGCACGTGGTAGCGCTTCGAGCTCTGCTGACGGCATCGAGAACGCAGGGCCGACTTCCTTGCGCGCGATGTCGACTAGATCGGCGACGACGGCAGAGGCGGTCGGCCTGTCGCCCGCACCTGCGCCCTGGAAAAGCAAGCGCCCAGAAAAATTCCCCTCAGCCACTACCGCATTAGTCGCGCCCATGACATGCGCCAGCGGGTGGAGGAGCGGCACAAGGCAAGGTTGGACGCGCTGAAAAATTGTTGCCGAGCCATTCTCGCCGTCGATTTCGGCAAGGCCTATCAGGCGGATGCGGTAGCCAAGTACTTTGGCCTGCGCGATGTCAGCGGCGAGTATCTTGCGAATGCCACGCGCCTCGACGCCGCCAAAATCGATCTCCGACCCGAAGCTGAGCGACGCAAGGATCGACAACTTGTGCGCTGCATCGATGCCGTCAATGTCAAAGCTCGGGTCGGCTTCGGCAAAGCCCTTGGCCTGGGCATCGGCGAGAACCTCGGCGAAATCCAGCCCCTCGCGCTCCATCGTCGAAAGGATGAAATTGCAGGTACCGTTGAGAATGCCGTAAACGCGGTCGATGCGGTTCGCAGCGGCACCATCGCGCAGGCCTTGGATGACCGGGATGCCGCCGGCGACCGCTGCTTCGAATTTCAGTGCAGCGTTCCTGGCCTCGGCCAGCTCCGCCAGCTCGGCACCATGATGCGCGATCATTGCCTTGTTGGCGGTAACCAACGCTCGCCCGTTCGAAAGCGTCTCGCGCGCCAGCGTTAGCGCCGGTCCGTCAGAACCCCCGACAAGTTCGACCACGACGTCGACATCGTCGGCTGTGGCCAGTTCGCCCATATCGTCGACCCAGCGATATGGGTTCAAGTCTACCCCACGATCCTTTGACCGGTCGCGCGCGGTAACCGCCACAATCTCGATACTGCGACCCGCGCGCCGCGCAATCAGCTTCTTGTTTTCTTCAATTAAACGGATAACGCCGGTGCCAACGGTGCCTAGGCCGGCGAGAGCGATGCGGAGTGGAGCGGGCATAACCAGAAACTTCCTGCTGAAGGATGAGCATTGCCGCCGCGCTTAGGCTGCTTTGCAGCTGGGGTCCAGACCCATAGCTATTGTGGCCGAGGTTTGAGGCCATTTTGCACGGTGCAAGGCGGCAAGCGCTGGGCATAGAGGTTCTATGCCCGAGCTTGCCAACGCAGCAATGGGCAAAATGGGTCAAATCCTTCGGACGCCAAAATGGCTTCGATCTCGAAACAAAATACGCTTGCAGGCAGAATTACTGCCTGACT
>JANLSY010000249.1:0-3972 GCA_031362665.1 Sphingomonadales bacterium | reverse complement strand
GGTTCGGTGCGAAGTGCCAGCAACATTTGGACACGGAGGATTTTTTCAAGCTTGCGCGTCAGGCGCGGGACAAAATCCGCATCCTCAATTGCCCCCAAGTCGCCAATCGGAGTGCCGTCAAGGGCAAGCAGCTGTGCTTGTCCCGGCTTGCCTACTACCGGCGCAATTTGGACCTGCGGGTTGTTTCCAACATTCGCGATTTTGGTGAATACGAGCGCCTTGTCCACGGCCTTTTTTTCGGCAGCCACGGTCATCACGTTAGCAACGTCGAGCCTTGTATCGCCAAAGGCATGCTGCTTCTTTACGGCCACAAGTCGCTGTGTCAGCGGCTCGGTGGGGGCAGTATTAAGCGCCAATTCAGCCAAATATTCGGACACTTTGGTAACCGTCGCAGTTGCCAGTTCTTTCGATCCCGGCGCGATGGCATCGGTTTCGCTTTTGTAAAGCGCAAACACCGAACCAACGGTTATCCCTGACAATGACCCGGCCTTTGTCAAGCTGACGACTGTACCGCTGGGTTCGGCATCGTAGGTGATGGCTTGTGCAGTGGCGGCACCAAAACGTGCCTTCAACCCATCTTTCGAGCCTTCGGCCATCGGGTTCTGGCCGCTAAGGGCAAGCTTGGCCTGCACTTCGCGGATGATGTCGCCAAATGTGCCGGCGGGCATCGCGCGCATCGTTTCGATCAGCGCCGTGGTGAACACGCCTTCACGCTTGCCGACCGTTCCAACCTCCTGAGCCTGCTCGCCGTCCTGTGCCGCGGCAAGGTGCACCCAATATCCGCCGCCGGGACCGGCGGGTGCTGGCCCAAGCGGACGCGCGGGCGGCGTACCTCGCAGCGGTGGCACGTTGCGCGATTGACCGGCCGATCCGTCACGGGTCGCCGTTCCTGAATTGCAGCTATCGAAGATCGACACAAAATAAATTCCTTTGGCGACGGCCCGCTCCTTGATGGTTCGCAATTCCTTGTCGAGGATATCGCCTTCGGCCTGGGCATTTGGGTCACGCGCGTCGGTGGGTAGTATCGTGCCGTTATAGCCCGACGATTGGGTATATTCCTGATCGGCATATTGCGAACCATGCCCGGCGAAGTAAAACAGCACCGTGTCTTTCGGTCCCGAACGGTCGATTAGTTCGTTGAGAGCCTTCAATATCGCGCTGCGCGTGGCGCAGGCGTTGAGCAGCGTTATCGACACCGGATGCCCAGCCGTCGGGCATTGACCTTGCGGCGTACGGTCGAGGTCAAGTTGATACTTCTCGCGTAGCAGATTCTTGAACCGGACCGTATCGGCAACAGCGCCGCGTAAATCCTTGAAGGTAGCATTGTCGTACTTCGCGGTGGAAAACTGGTAGGAGTCGATGCCAACAAATAACGCGCGCGTGGTTTGGGCAGACGCCGGCAACGAGCAGGTTGCAATCCACAACATAATGATCGCGGCGATGGTCCTCATGGCGTTAGTTCCTTCAATACAACATTACTCGGTCCGCCAAAATCGAATAGCGACGGTTGTTGAACCTTTTGCACCTTGACCGGGCTGCGTCCCGGAAACGTAAAACCAACGCTTTCGTTCGATCCCTCCGCAGCGCTGGTCAGCCTTTTGTCCTCGTTGAAATCGAGTAGCCGCCATGTCGGATACGCTAGCCATTCGGTCAGGCTGATCTTGCTGTCTTCGTTGAGGTCAAGCGTGTTGTCGTTGCGAGTCAGACCTTCGCCATCGCCAGCTAGCGCGAAACTGAGCAGCCCGTGACGTAGGCTGGCATTTTCCATTGCGACATCGTCGGCTTGTGTGGCCGCCAATATCCTGATGCCTTTGTCGTAAGCGAGTTGCCCCAATCCGGCGTCACCCAGTGGCCCGGGTTTGAAATTGGCGGTATCGACGGTCGCTCCCGAATGGCATGCATCGATAATCAGCGCGTTGTCGGCGGCTTTGACCATGCGCAGCCACATGGTCAATTCGGACGAAGATATCAGCGAAGAAATATCGGGTGCCGGGTCACGATCCAGCCATTTCGTGTCGCTTGGCAACAAGTAAAAATCGTCATCTTTCTGAGTCCAACCGTGTCCGGAAAATGTGATGATGACGATGTCGTCGGGACCGGCCGGTTCAAGCGCCGAAGCATCGATGCCTCGTGCCTTTAACGCGCGTAGCACCTGATCGCGTTTTACGTCGGCATTGAGCAACGCGAGCAGATAGCGGATGCTTTCGGCGGTTACTTTGCCTTTCTTGTCCTTCGTGCTGGTCGCAATTACTACGCGCTTCTCGTAGCCCGGAATGGCTGCCAGCCGTTCGCGCATCAGATTCGCATCGGCGGCGGCATAATTGAGATCGAGTCGTTCTGCATCATAATCATCGATGCCGATAGAAATCACGAACGCCCGCGGCTGTCGTGCTTCCATTTGAGGACGGGTAAAGACAAAATAAGCAGTGTCGCTTTTAATGCGGTCTTCGTTGAAGGCATAAGCGCTGATGAATTGCTCTTCAGTGCCGGCGGCGGTCGGTAGGTAAAGTACGGCCTCGAAAATTTGGGTGCCATCGTCGGGATTATCATCGCCGTCGATCATCCGGTTGACCTCGCGCCAGCGTGTAATGCCTTGGTCGAGTTCGAAATCGGAATCGGGGGTGTGTGCCGCGAAGCGGAAATCGCGAAACACGCGCGGGTTGAATACGCCGCTTCGGGTCTTCCCATTGGGTGCGTCAAGATCCACGCCTTCTTTGACCTTGATTGTCACCAATGCCTGGTCGGGCGTCTCACCTGTTTTTACCTCGGTAATCGTTACATTCGGAAGCGTTCGGTTCAAGTCGGATATCGCAGGCAGTGGTTTGAACGCCTCGCCGCAATTGCCTTCATAGCTGCAATTGGTGATCCGTTCGATCAGCCCGGGCTGGAAATAATCGCGCATGAATGTTTGCGCGGCCAGCGACTGTAATGGCCGGTCGGGAACGAGCCAGCGGAACTGGTTTGCGTCGGGGCCCAAATTGGTATCATAACGGCCCTCGGGGGTGACTGCGAGGAAGCTGCTATTCGGGAAAAAATGCACCGTCAGCATTTCGGACCAATCGGCGGTGTTCCAGTAACGCAGTCCTTCGAGCCCGGAAAACGCCCAGAAAACAGGGCGATCTGGCAGAAAGCCGCCTGCAATGACGTTGCTGAAATCGAGCGACGGGAGCATTTCGCCGGTTTCGAAATCCCAGCGTGCGATGCTATCATCGGTCATCCCGGCGACGGTGATCACCTTGCCATCGGTTTCGGCCATCTTGGTGAAAACCGACCGCAATGGCAGCTCGGTTATGCCCTCCGGTCCGAGCTCGGGCGACCAAAGCGCCGTCTGGCCGTCACCCGAAACGAAAATAACGCCATCGTCCGAGATCGAGAGCTTGCTGACAAAGCTGAGCCTGGGAAGGGCAATGTGCCCCCGAATCTCGCCGCTCACGCCGTCGATGGCAACCAGCTCGACCGATTTATCTTTTGCCAAAATAGACACGGCAAGCGCGTTCGCGCTCGGTGAAACCACCAGGTTTTCGATGATGGTACCGGGTTCCAGCTTCAACGCGCCAAACGGTTTCCATTCGTTGCTGTCAAGATCGAGGCGCTGGATCGCGTGGTCGGAACCTGCTTGATTGCGGCAATTGGCAAGTCCTGCACCGAAAAATCCGGCCAGATTTGGCGCCGACGCGATGTAACAGCGCGCTTCAAATTGCCATTCAATATCGCCGGAAACCACGTCGACGCCCAAAGCAACCGGCGGCGCTCCCTTGGCCCAGGCAATGTCGCGTTTGCGATCATTGCTATCGCTTGATTGTGAAACAACGAGTTTTTTGTCAAACACCCATTGGACTTGCGAATAATAGCCCTTCAGTTCCAACTGGTTGAGAAACACTCCCGACTCGGTGTTAAAAATACCGACTTTAGTCACTGTTTCACCGGTTGCGTCTTCGCCAAGGTCTTGTTGCACCATGGCGAGCAACACCC
>JANLSY010000203.1:0-4136 GCA_031362665.1 Sphingomonadales bacterium | reverse complement strand
GCAGGCCTTGGGCAAAGCCGGAGATGACCCCGCCTACCTTGAATTCGGCGCCCTGGCCCGAATCGAACTCGCTTCCGTCCGATGTCAGCATGCCTTTGTAGTTTACCTTTACCTTCGCATCCGCGCCGGGTTTGTCGCCTTTACCTGCCTTTATAACGGAATACGTCAATCCCTCGGCCGCTGCGGTTTTGCAGGTCAGGACGTGCGGTTTGGCTTTCGCTGTTTTGGGCGTTGCCGCGAAGGAAGGCATGGCACCGATCAGCATAGCAGGGGTAACGAGCGTAGCAGCGGCGCGCTTGAGGGTAATGATTTTCATGAAACTCTCGGTAAAGATTGATCGAAATTTGTCTAGCCTATCGCCCGTAATTTGGGCTCTGCTTCGTCAAGCGACTTGCGGATTATGCCGACCAGTTCGTCGATCTGCGCGGTTGTAATAATCAGCGGCGGGCACATGACAATGCTGTCGCGGATGCCGCGGACCATAAGGCCGTTGGCAATGCAGTGGTCGCGAACCATCGGACCTGCAGTGCCCTCCTTGCCGCCAAAGCGCGCGCCCGTGGCTTTATCTGCAACAATTTCGACGGCGCCGAGCAACCCGACGCTGCGTGCTTCGCCAACGAGTGGATGGTCGTTCAAGGTCGCCAATGCCTTGGCAAGATACGGCCCGGTTTCACTACGCGTGCGCTCGACTAGCCCTTCTCGCTCCATGATCTCGATATTGCGCAACGCCACCGCCGAAGCGACGGGATGGCCCGAATAGGTATAGCCATGGACGAAATCGCCGCCGGTCTTCATGACCTTGATGATGTCGGCGCTCACCGCAACGGCGGAAATCGGCAGATATCCCGACGACAGGCCCTTGGCCATTGCGATAATGTCCGGCTTCACGCCGACGGTTTCGTGACCCCACATATTCCCGGTGCGCCCAAATCCACAAATTACCTCGTCGCACACCAGCAAAATGCCATATTTGCGGCAGATCGCTTCGACTTGCGGCCAGTAATTGGCAGGCGGGATGATGACGCCGCCCGCGCCTTGAACGGGTTCGCCGATGAACGCGGCGACATTTTCGGGTCCGACTTCGATGATTTTGTCTTCAATCGCCTGCGCACAAGCGGTGCCGAAATCTTCCGGGGTCATGTCACGACCTTCATTATACCAATAAGGCTGGCGGACATGCTCGATACCAGCGAGTGGCAAGACGCCGGGGGCTGGGAATCCTTGGCCATGCATCGCCTTCATGCCGCCCATGCTGACGCCAGCAACAGTCGAGCCATGATAGGCATTGTGGCGGCTGATGAAGATGGTGCGCGTGGGCTCACCCTTTACCTGCCAATAATGGCGGACCATGCGCAGGATGGTATCATTGGCTTCTGAACCCGAACTGTTGAAAAACACATGGGGGAGACGGCCGCCGGTAAGGCTGGCGATCTTATCTGCGAGCATGACCGCAGGCGGGTTCGCGGTTTTGAAGAAGCTGTTGTAATAGGGCAGCTCAAGCATTTGCTCTTTGGCTACATCGGCGAGTTCCGCACGGCCATAGCCGACATTGACGCACCAGAGTCCTGCCATGCCGTCCAATATGCGGTTGCCGTCGCCGTCATGGATGTAGCAGCCATCGGCATGGGTGATGATGCGGCTGCCGCCCAGATCCTCGATTTCCTGCCAGTCGGCTTGGGCAGGCAGGTGGTGTGCGATATCGAGACGGCGGAGTTCGGCGATGTCGTAGTTGCGAGGCATGTCTTGGTTCCTTTTGAATTTGTTCACGCAAAGGCGCAGAGAACGCAGAGATTTCAGGCAGTCGGTACAGATTCAAAACTCTGCGTCCTCTGCGCCTCTGCGTGATTCAAAAAGAAATTATGGCGAGAAGCCTATTCGAGCTTGGTAGCGATTAAAGCGGGTGACGCACCGGTTCATAGTTCGCCCCTTAACGCCTTTCCGAGCAGGTGAAAATAGGTTTGCGAATCCGGATCATTTTCGGTGCCCCATTCGGGATGCCATTGCACCGCAAGCAAAGGCGCGCCGTTTGGTCGGGCGCTGTAGGCTTCGATTAAGCCATCTGGTGCGTGCGCCTCAACCGATAGGCCGTCGGCGAGTTTGCCGATCCCTTGGTAGTGAACCGAGTTCACGTCCATCGCCGGCTTGGCATAAGCACCAGCCAAAATCCCGCCTTCGACTAACTCTACCGGATGGCGGTGGCTAAACATTGCATCGAAAGCGACGCCCTCGGGTGCATGGTGGCGAATGAGGTCGTTGCTGGCACTGGTGTCACGGCGCAGCGTGCCGCCCAAGGCGACGTTGATTTCCTGAAAGCCACGGCAAATTCCGAAAACCGGCTTTTGCGCATCAATCATCCGGCTGACCATCGATAGCGCGATTTCGTCGCGGGCGTCGTCGAACGGGCCTTCACCCCCATCCTCGCCATAGCGTTTGGTGGCCACGTTCGACGGGCTACCTGTGAGCAAAATGCCATCCAGTCGCGGCGCAACTTCGGCAGCAGTCATCAGATCAGCGAGCGACGGCACGATCAATGCAGCAACATCGGCATAGATCATAGCGGCGCGGATATAGCGATCCATCACGGCCTGCGCACTTTCGGTGCCGACCATGCGGTTGCAGGCGATTACGCCAAGCACGGGACGCGTCATATCGCCACCTCCTGCTTTACCTGCTCGGCAATTTCTTCGGCTTTCTCGATTTCGGCTTTTTTCTTGCGGCTGATGAGGAATTGCCAGACGCCAAACGAGTTGATCAGCAACAACACGCCATTCTGGATCGCCAACGGCATGCCGTCTTCGGCGGTCAGGCCGGAATAAACCCAAAGGCACGACACGACGGCGAACAAAACGAAACCGGAGCCGGTTATCCGGCGGCTAAAATCCGCGGCCACCATGGCGGCGGCCAATATTGTGCCGATGGCGGCAATCCATTCAAGTGGTCCGTTCACGCTGCTCCGATCAACTCACGACCTATCAACATGCGCCGGATTTCATTTGTTCCCGCGCCGATATCGAGCAGCTTTGCATCACGGAACAACCGTTCGACCGGCCAATCCTTGGTGTAACCAGCTCCGCCCAACGCCTGAATGGCTTCGCCTGCGACCTTTACCGCATTTTCCGACGCAAGAAGAATTACGCCCGCTGCATCGAAGCGCGTTGTTTGTCCCGCGTCACATGCCCGCGCGACGGCATAAGTATAGGCCCGCGCCGAATTGAGCGCGACATACATGTCGGCAATTTTGCCCTGCATCAGCTGGAACGATCCGATGGCTTTACCGAACTGTTTGCGTTCCCGGACGAAAGGCAAAACAACATCGAGACAGGCTTGCATGATGCCGAGCTGCAATCCGGCAAGCACCACGCGCTCATAATCGAGACCCGACATCAACACGCCAACGCCGCCGTGCAGCGGGCCGATGATCTGTTCTTCACTGACAAAGCAATCATTGAATACGAGTTCTGCGGTAGGCGATCCTCGCATGCCCATCTTGTCGATCTTCTGGCCGATGGAAAAACCATCCATGTCTTTTTCGATCAGGAATGCGGTGATTCCACGCGATGCAGCTTCAGGTGCGGTCTTGGCGTAGACCACCAAGGTGTCGGCATAAGGTGCGTTAGTGATCCAGAACTTTGTGCCATTAAGGACATAGCCGCCTTGAACGGCATCGGCCTTCAGTTTCATCGAGACCACGTCGGAACCAGCGCCTGCTTCTGACATCGCCAAGCTGCCGACATGTTCGCCTGAAATCAGCTTGGGTAGATATTTCGCTTTCTGTTCGGGCGAGGCCCAACGCCTGATCTGGTTGACGCACAGATTGCTGTGCGCGCCATAGGATAGTCCAATCGATGCCGACGCACGGCTGACTTCCTCGACCGCGACGACATGCTCCAGATAGCCAAGGCCAAGCCCGCCATCTTCTTCTTCGACGGTTAGCCCGTGTAACCCGAGCTCGCCCATAGCGGGCCATAACTCATCGCGGGGAAACCAGTCGTCGGCGTCGATTTTCGCCGCGAGCGGTGCGATTTTGTCGGCGGCAAAACGCTGCGTGGTGTCGCGGATCATCTCGGCATTTTCGCCAAGGCCGAAGTCCAATGTCATATGAGTGCTCATGCCGCCTCCCTGCCATCTATCCATCG
>JANLSY010000246.1:0-5380 GCA_031362665.1 Sphingomonadales bacterium | reverse complement strand
GCCGCCACCGCCGCCACCCCAAGAGGAACCGCCGCCGCCTCCACCCCAGTCGTTTCCACCCCAGATAATGACCGGGCCGCCCTAGCCGCCGCGCCTGTGCTTCTTCCCGCTACCGCTCAACGAACGGATAATCGGCAAAACGACAAAAAACAGGATGAAAAGCATGAAGATTATTGCGCCGAGCGGGAAGCCTTCATCTTGCTGCCGGTTCTGCTGGGCTGATGTCGCGATTTTTGCGGCCTCGTCGGCTGGCAGTTCAAGCTGTGTTACGATGCGATCAACGCCTGCGTTGATACCTCCGGGGAAGTCACCTGCCTTGAATGCGGGCGTTATATCGTTGCGGATGATCGACGACGACAGCCCGTCGGTCAGGATCGGTTCCAACCCATAACCAACCTCTATCCGCATCTTGCGCTCGTTCGGCGCGACAATCAGGATGACGCCATTATCCTTTTCGGTTTCGCCTTTGCCGTCTTGGCCCAGCGCCCAAGAACGGCCTAGTCGGTACCCGTAATCGGATATCTCGTAGCCTTCGAGACTATTAAGTGTCGTCACCACAAGCTGCCGGTTGGTGCGCGTTTCCAGCCCCTCCAATTTGGCGGTCAGCGCAGCCTCTTGGGCCGGGTCGAGCAGGTTTGCCTGATCGACCACACGTCCCGAAAGTTTGGGAAAAGTTTGTGCAAACGCCGACTGGCCCGTCAGGACCAGCAGCGCCGCGATCAGAAGGCCGATGGCCTTGTTCATTTTGGTTTCCCGAAAAAGGACTTTACGACGTAGGTGCCATATCGAGCGTCGGCGCGGCCTCGGCACCCGGCGTTGTCGCCTGATATGGAATCATTGGCTTCGCGCCGTGAATGATTTTCGCACCGATGATGTCGGGGAATGTGCGTATCGTGGTGTTATAGCCGCGCACTGCTTCGTTATAGTCGCGCAACGTAATGCGGACGCGGTTTTCTTGACCCTCCAACTGGTCCTGAAGCTTCAGATAGCCTTCCTGGCTTTTTAGCTGCGGATAGGCTTCGACTGAAACGAGCAGCCGCGCAAGGCTGCCCGACAACTGGTTCTGTGCCGATTGGAATGCTGCCATTTTGGCAGGGTCGCTCAAATCGTCGGGATTGACCTGAATATTCGGCGCTGTCGCTTTGGCACGGGCCTCGATCACTTCAGTCAGTGTCTTGTTTTCCTGCGCTGCAGCGCCTTTTACTACATTGGCAAGGTTGGGGATGAGGTTAGCGCGTTCCTGAAATGCCGCCTGCACATCGGCCCATTTTGCCTTCGCATTTTCCTCTGCGGTCGGCACGCTATTGATGCCGCAACCTGCGAGCGAAGCCGCGGCCACCGGAACCAAAAGAAATTTTGCAAAATCGCTACGCATCGCAATCACTCCTCCGTTGGGGCACCATGCCCCAAAAAACCTACACATATGAAAACGTGTATTAGGTATATAAGGCGCGCCAGAATTTACACAATGATTGCTATCGATTGTCACGAAAATATGTCATCTAATCAAAGGGATTAAATGTGGGAGAGTTAAGATGTTAAGTGAATTCAAGGCGTTTGTCTTGCGAGGCAACGTGCTCGATCTCGCGGTGGGTGTGCTAATCGGTGCGGCATTCGGGAAAATCATTACTTCGTTTACCGAAGATTTTCTGATGCCGATTATTACGTTAATTACCGGCGGCAGCGTCGATTTCAGCAGTAAATATGTGGTTCTCGGCGGCGCTGAAAAAGTGACTGCTGGCATGTCGCTTGTTGCGGCAAAGGCTGCAGGGGCAAATGTTCTGGCATGGGGTAGCTTCGTTACGGCAATGATAAATTTCCTTATTCTGGCCTTTGTCATCTTCATGATTGTGCGTCAGGCAAATAAAGCTATGCCGCCACCAGCCGCCGCCGGTCCGACAGACGTCGATCTGCTTACCGAAATCCGTGATGAACTCCGCAAGAAATGACTGTTAGCGAATTCGGTTAAAGGCGGTCATTGCATTGCATTCGGGGCTATAGCATAGCGCATGCGATGAATGCTTCGAACCAGAATATCGGCCGCCATTTGCCCCGTGAAACGGAATTCCAAGCGGGCAGTGGCGGTTTTTTGGTGCGCGGTCTGAACCGACTGCTCGACCGGATCGACGCGGGGCTCGACGAAGGTTCGATCGAAGGGCAATTGCCGGACGGCGGTCGCCGGATATTGGGCGGACGCCGCGCCGGGCCTGTTGCCGAAATGAACATTCGCAGTTGGCACGCGCTTCGGCGGATTGCGTGGAGTGGTTCGATCGGGCTGTATGAAGGCTGGGAAAAGGGAGAATGGGATAGTCCTGACCCTGTCCAGATTTTCGCATTATTCGTGCAAAACCGCATATCGCTAGGCGACAGCGCCCGTGCCAAAGGGCCCATGCGGCTGGCGTCGCGAGCGTTCCATTTTCTAAGGCGCAATAGCAAGTCAGGCGCGCGACGGAATATCGAATTCCATTATGACCTGGGCAATGATTTTTACGCATGCTGGCTCGATGAAAGCATGACCTATTCCAGCGCGATTTTTGCCGAGCCACTAAATGACGACGAGCCGCTGGAGCAGGCGCAGGCGCGCAAAATAGATTCTTTACTGGGTCGGCTTGCCTTGAAAGATGGCGACTGTTTGCTGGAAATCGGCTGTGGCTGGGGCAGCCTTGCAGAGCAGGCATTGAAGCGGGCCGATATTGGCTATCATGGCATAACCCTGTCGGCCGAACAAAAGACCTATGCCGACGCGCGAATGGATGGCGACGGTCGGGCGGAATTCGTGCTGACCGACTACCGCGATGTCGATGGTATTTTTGATGCAATAGCAAGCGTCGAAATGGTCGAGGCCGTCGGGCAGGAATATTGGCCCGCCTACCTGCAATCCGTTTCTCGCAATTTGAAAACGCGGGGGCGGGCGGCAATTCAGCTGATCTCGATCGCAGACGATGTATTCGACCAATATGCGCGCAGTGTCGACTTCATTCAGCGCTATATCTTCCCCGGCGGCATGCTGCTTTCGGAAAGCAGGTTTCGCATGCTCGCCGAAGCGAACGGTTTGATTTGGCAAGATCAGCAGGATTTTGGTCTTCATTATGCCGAAACACTAAAGCGCTGGCGTGCGCGTTTCGAAGCGGCAGCGAAGGACGGGCGGTTGCCACCCGGCTTCGACGAAAAATTCGTTCGCCTCTGGCGCTATTATCTGATGTATTGCGAAGGCGGGTTCAGGGGCGGCGGTATCAATGTCGCGCAGGTAACTCTGATAAAAAGATAAATGGCTCTGGGAGGGGCGTGATGAAAAAATGGTTATTGGGCATATCATTGGCTATTGTGGGTGCCGCCGGCCTGTTCTGGGTAACGGCCGACAAGGATATGAAAGCCCTTGTCTCCAGCTTGCCGACGGACGCTAACGTGCTGTTCTGGAGTATCCCGCAACGCGACGCTGCCTTCCGCACGATGGACCGTATCCCGATTCTGGCCAAAGCCAATATCATCGAGGCGGGCGATGATGTTTATCCGCTTCCCAAGGGTGACCCCATCACCATCGGCACCGATGTCGATGCCTATATGAAGGCGCAGCGTACCGCTGGATTGGTCATTGTTCAGGATGGCAAAATCCGGCTGGAAAAATACGGTCTGGATTTTAGCGGCGACGGCAAATGGACCAGTTTTTCGGTTGCCAAATCGTTCACTTCGACGTTGGTTGGTGCGGCGATCAAAGATGGCTATATTAAGAGCATAGACGACAAGGTCTCAGCCTACATCCCCGACCTGAAGGGCTCGGTGTACGATGATGTGTCGATCGAGCAACTCCTGACAATGACCTCTGGCGTTAAATGGAACGAGGATTATGGCGATCCCAAATCCGATGTTGCCCTATTCAATACGCACAAGGCGGAACCTGGCGTCGATGTTACCATCAGCTATATGCGCAAATTGTCGCGCGAGGCACCGGCGGGGACGAAATGGGTCTACAAGACCGGTGAGACCAATCTGATTGGCGTCCTGGTGAGCTCTGCCACCAAGAAGAAACTGTCGGATTATCTGTCCGAAAAAATCTGGGCGCCTTTCGGGATGGAGCAGGACGCCAGTTGGCTTCTTGGCGCGACGGGACATGAAATCAGCGGCTGTTGCATTCAGGCATCGACGCGCGATTATGCGCGCATGGGGATGTTCATGCTCGGCGGCGGTGTGGCTGGCGGCAAACCAGTCTTACCTGACGGCTGGATCGCCGCGGCTACCACAAAACAGGCCGAAATAGGCGAGCAAGAAAACGGCTATGGCTATCAATGGTGGACCGTGAACGATGGCAGCTACGCCGCGCAGGGCATATTCGGGCAGGGAATCTTCATTGACCCGAAGCGCAAGCTCGTGATTGCATCGAACAGCAATTGGCCGCAGGCGACCGATCGGCAGGGTGGCGATCAGGCACAAAAACGTGCGATTTTCTATAAACAGGTACAGCTTGCCATCGATAATGAGGCCAAAAAAGCCGCCAAATAATATCAGTTTTCGGCAATTATATTGCGACTGCGAAAAGGGCTTTTCTAGCGGCGTTTTTTGGTCCCGCATGTCACGGGGAATTAGAACAACCGGAGGGTAAAGCGATGGACTTCAAGACATATTTGCAAGCAGGGGCCAACCGCCGCGCGATGCTTAAAGGCATGGGCGTTGCCGCCGTCGGATTTTCGCTGACCGGTGCACTGGCCGGATGCGGCGAGAAGGAAGCGGCGAAACTTGCCAATGGCGAAGAGGCGAAGCTGAACTTCTACAACTGGGACACCTATATCGGTGAAACCACGCTTGAAGATTATAAGGACGCGGGCGGCGTCGATGTGAACATGACATTGTTTGCTAGTAATGACGAGCTGTTCGCCAAGCTGCGAGCAGGTAATCAGGGCTATGACGTAATCGTGCCGTCGAACGATTTTGTCGAGCGGATGGCGTCAGCGGACATGCTGATGGAACTCGACAAGGCGCAAATTCCTAACTTCAAAAATGTCGCCAAGGATTATCAGGACGTTCCTTATGATCCGGCGCGCAAATATTCGATGCCCTATACGTGGCTGGCGCTCGGCATCGGATATCGCAAATCGAAGGTGCAGGGTGTGCCCGATAGCTGGAAGGTGCTCTTCGACAGCGACCAGTACAAGGGCCGCATTGCCGTGCTGTCCGAGGCAGGCGATATGTTCCGGCTTTATGGCAAGTATATGGGCAAGTCGGTCAATGGCCTGACCGACGCCGATCTCAAAGCCATCGAAGCGATGATGATCAAGCAAAAGCCCAACATCAAATCCTTCCACGAAGATAACGGTCAGGACCTGTTGCTGAAAGGCGAGGTTGATGTCGTGCTCGAGTATAATGGCGATATCGCGCAGGCGATGGT
>JANLSY010000194.1:0-2933 GCA_031362665.1 Sphingomonadales bacterium | reverse complement strand
GCCGCCGCTTCAGCTGCGGGATCGGCTTGCCCTTCGGCATTTTCGGTTGCCGTTGCGGCCTGATCCGGACCCTGCGCTTCGGTTGTTTCGGCTTGCTCCGGTTCGGCATTTTGCGCGAGCGCCATTGATGGCGACACAAGCGCTGACGTCAAAAGCAACAGGCTGATTGCCCCCAATGGCTTCAACATTATCATTCCCTTTTTCTCATTCAAAAAAGGGTGGGATGCGTCAATGATGCGCACCCCACCCCAATCAGTTACCGCTTATCAGAAGGTCGGCAGGGAGGTGCAAAGACCGGTTACGCTCGTACCGAGTGTGGCGGTCGCGCTGTTGCAGGTCCAGCCAGCATACCAGGTGTCGCTCGCGTCGCGGACCGCACCGATATAGGTGGTTGCATCGAAGAATGATGCAATCGTGCTGGCGTTGAAGGCGGTGACTGCGGTTTCATTGGCGCCGTTGATAAACAGCGACGCCAGCGTCGGGGTATAGGCGCTGTTGTTATTGTTGCTGCCCGAACCGAAAATGCCACTTACCTGAGCGTCCGTCACACCGTTTGAGCCAGTGAATACCGGGCTGCCGCACTGCATGACCACAGAACGGAAGATCGGTGCGCCAACCTCGTCGATTGTTGCATCAACCGTCGCCGAGGCAGTTTGCGGACGGCTGATCCGCAGGCAAGTCGTATTAGGACTGACTACGACGCCATTGACGGCAGTGTAATCTGTGCCGCCACGCAACAAAATCGCGGTCAAGTTGCTGATATTGGCGCGCTGGATGAAGGTGAAGTTCGACAGGCGCGTATTCTGGCGCGGCGTGTTGCCGTCCAGAGCGTTATCGGAGTCCGCTTCGATCATCGAGTCCCCTGCCCCTGGGCGCTGCACTGCCAGAACATACTGGAAGTTGCCTTTCAGGCCGACGTCAGTATCAAGGTTGTCATCATCAGCGCCGATTGACACGAAATATTTCATGTTGACCGTACCGCCGAAGAACTCAGCACCATCGTCCGAACTGTTGAATGATTGAATGTTGTTGAGGATGGTCCCGCTGCCCGTTCCGCCCGTGGTCAGGGCCTGAAGCTCCGAGTTGCCCGAAAGGACGAAACCGGAATAACGAATTTGCACATAGCTCAATCGGCCGCTGTTATCAGCAGAGTTTGCGCCGCCATAAAGCGCTGGATCGACCGCGCCTTCAACCTGCCGTTCGCAAGCAATCGTACCGGGGGTAGCGGCAGGCGCCGCGCAATCGGTAATCGGCGCGCGGCCATTGAGCACGACGCCACCCCATTGACCGATCGAATTATCGCTGTTGAGGCCAAGCACGTTATCGCGGCTGGTGAAGATGATAGGGAGCGCCGCAGTGCCAATAGCATTGAGCCGGTTACCGCGATTGACGTTCAGCCATGATACCCCGGTGCCACCGAATACGATCACGCCCGGATCGATTGTCAGCGTTACGACGTTGTTGGTTGATGCAGGACCCTGGTCGGTACCCACATCGACGCGGCCGCCAAGCCGGTAAACAAGACCTGTTACCTTCGGCAGTGTCGAGCTAGTGTTGATACGCGCAGGCAGTGTGCAAACCCGATAGGTTCCGGTTGGCCCTGTAATCGTGCCCGAATCAGTCAGACCCTGTGCATCCAATATCGTCGGACAACCGCCCGCAGGCGTTACCGTTGCAGGCGGCGGAGGCGGTGGGGGCGGAGGAGGAGGCGGTGCCGGGTTGTTAATGGTGATGTTTCCGCCGGTGCCTGGCGAGGCGATATCGTCCGCGCCGCATGCCGAAACAAGCGCTGCCGCTGCAGTCGCATAGACGATGCCGCGCAATTTAGGGTTTAACATTATGATTCTCCGCAACAAATTTCAGGTGCCTGTGTTCAGGCATATGCAACGGACTAGCTGCGAATCAGCGATGCCCCACCCGTTGTCGAGGATGCCGATTACGAGCCGCCTGTGACGGCGCTGTGGGTTTCGTATTGCAGTTAGGAGAATGTTATGCGTCTGTAATATGACAGCCGCGGAATTGCGTGGTGCGACGCAACAATTATCTGTGAACGATCAAAAAGCGGGCCACAAGGGCCCGCTTTTTTTCTACTTTATCTATGGATTTGTTGAATTAGCGCGAGGCCAGCCCGACCTGGACGGTGGCCAGTGCCTGGCGCGCGGCCAGCTTCGAGCTGATAATGCGGCCATTGGCCAATACCAAATCGACATTCTCCCGTTTTTTCGCTGCCCTCCGAAACAGTTCGCGGGCTTCGGCAAGACGGCCAGTTCGCGCATAAGCCTGCCCGAGGTTGAGTAGAAACGCTGGATCATGTCGACTAACCGATCCATCGAGAATATCTTTTACTGCGCGCTCATTGTCGCCGGTCGACAGTGCCTCATAACCAATCGCAGCGGCGGGATACGCGGTTTCGACGCCGTTCAGCGACTCCGCATGCGCTACCCCCGCAAAACCAGTCACCATCAACACGCTGGCAAATAACAATTTCATGGCTCATCTCCTGTTCCCTGAGCCATTTGTTACACTTTAATGACATTGATGCAATATAAATGTCATATTTCTGTCATTTTTTTATCCTCGAAATCCTTCTGCCGATTTGCGGCTGTCACATTGCTGTCTCGCGATGTCTATGAAACTGATGCACGAACAGCATCAAACCGCAATCAACCGACCCTAATTCGCGGACCGCAATCGAATACAGGGAAGGACAAAGAGATGCGTAAATTTACAGCAATTTTGATGGCTAGCGCGGCGATAGCCGCGGCACCGGCTATGGCACAGCAGGATGTACCGGCGGATGAAGAGGTCGCAGAAGGCGATATTGTCGTTTTTGGACGCGGCGAAACGCGGCAGGTGCAGGAGCTCACGAGCAAAGAGTTGCTCATTCTGGCCCCCGGAACCAGCCCGCTGAAGGCCATTGAAAAACTACCAAG
>JANLSY010000190.1:0-1975 GCA_031362665.1 Sphingomonadales bacterium | reverse complement strand
TACCGGCACCGATTATACCAACGCGGATGTGCTGCTAGTGGCAGGTAACCCCAATCAGGGCGGTGGACGGCGCAGCTTCCAGACGCCGTATAACCCCTCAACTGGCACTATTGACGAGGCCGGGACCGAGAGCAACGACCGCGAGCGGCTCGGCGATTATTATCTCTACCCTCTGGCCGAGCGCACCACGATATCCAATGCCCAACAAAAGCAGGTCAGCTTCCTCGACGTTAAAGCCGCCCCTGCTCGCAGCACTTATGAATTCAACAATGGCTGGCTCGCCACCAATGAAGCCGCGAGCGCGGCGTCGGTACTTAAATTCTCAACCTCGCGCGGCGGCGGGTTGGGCGATCAGCTGCCCTCCGGCACGATGCGCGTCTATATGCGCGACAAGCGCGGCGATCCGCAATTCATCGGCGAAAGCGTAATTGAGGCGACGCCGATGGGCAGCGCCATGTCGATCCGCACGGGCGAAGCATTTGATGTGAAGGTCAAGACGGTCGTTGAGGAACGCACGCGCATATCCTCCAGCCGCTGGAAAACCAGGATGCGTTACGAGATTACCAACGCGCGCAATAACGCCATCACTGTCGATTTGGGGCAGAACGGCCTGTGGGGCGACGTCCGCATCACCGAGCAGTCCATCGAAGGCAAACGCATCTCCGCCGACCGGGTAGAATGGAACGTGCCCGTGCCTGCCAACGGCAAGGCGACAGTGACGGCGACTTTTGACAGCCGGTATTGAGCCGATGCGCGGGCTGACCGCCCTTATAACGATATCTATTGCGTCGCCCCTCGCGGCGCAGACGGTCGTAGTGTCCCCCGAACCCGAGGCCGTGTCGCTCACCGTCTATCGCGGACAGAAATACGGCAATGCGCCTATCGACCCCAACTGGCCAACCGGCTACGCATTGGTAACCGAGACGCGTACCGTGACCATCCCAGCGGGGACGAGCGTCGTCCGCTTCGAAGGCGTCGCCGAAGGCATGTTCCCCGAAAGCGCCATTGTCACTGGCTTGCCGAAGGGCGTAAAGGAAAAGAACCGCGACGCGCGCCTGCTATCGCCGCTGGGGCTCGTCGACGCCTATTTGAAACGCGAGGTTACGATCACACGCACGAGCAAGGCGACCGGACAGTCACGCGAATATCCGGCGTTCATCACGTCAGCCCCCGGCGGCGCAGTTATCCTGCAAACCGGCGAAGGCTATGAGGCGCTGCATTGCACTGGCCTTCCCGAACGAATGGGTTTTGACAAAGTGCCCGCCAATCTGTCGGCCAAACCCACGCTGTCGGTCATCACGCAAAGCGACAGGCCGACCACCGCAAAACTGACGCTAACCTATATGTCCGCCGGTTTCGACTGGCAGGCGAATTATGTCGCGCAGGTGCAGGAGCGCAGCGCCGATGGCAAAGGCAAGGTCGATATGTTTGCCTGGCTGACGCTGGCCAATGGCGGCAACCAGAGCTTTGTCAATGCCAACACGATGGCGATTGCGGGCGAACCGAACCGGGTAAGGCGTGGCGCGCAAGAAAGGCCGACGGGAGGGCCCCTGCGGCTGCAGTGCTGGCCGATGCAACGGACGCATCAGGTGCCGTATCGTCCAGGCTATCCCTACCCGCCGCCGCCACCCCCAGCAGCGATGTACGAAATGGCCGTGCCAATGACTGCCATCTCTTCGGACGAACTGATCGTAACGGCATCGCGCAGGACCAAGGCATCGATGTCCCCAATCGCGGTCGTTGTCGCCGAGCAGGAAGACCTCGGCGACCTCAAACTGTACCGCATTCCCGAACCTGTCACGGTCAACGCCAAGGGGCAAAAACAGGTCGCGATGCTCGTCAAACCCGGCGCGGCATGGGGAGGCCGAGGCCTTTTTCGATCTTGTTTTCGCCGCGCAGCATCAGCGTCATCGGCTGGCTCTCACCGCCGTTGTTGTTCACATTGGCGGCGTAATAATGCTCGAACGCCGCGCCG
>JANLSY010000244.1:0-4285 GCA_031362665.1 Sphingomonadales bacterium | reverse complement strand
CTTTACTGTTCCTGATGGGGCTCACCAATTTTTCTGCAGCTTGGGTGGCCGTCGCAGTATTCATGCTGGCGCTCGCGCTTCTCGCGGCATGCCTCTTGCAATTCATGCGCGAAATCCGGCTCGCAACTTATGCAATCTATGTACCGGAAGAGTATCTGGAACTGCCGCCAAAGCCGAAACGACAGCGAAGGCGGGCTAGCTAATCGCCTTTGCGTCCCAGCTCATCGACGCGAGCAACGACTTCATCGCGAATAGTCGGCGTAACAAACTTACCGATCTCGCCGCCATAAAGCGCGATTTCCTTGACCAGGCGGCTGGCGATGGGTTGCAGCGACACATCGGCCATCAGGAACACCGTTTCGACTCGGTTGTTGAGCTGGCGGTTCATGCCCGTTAGCTGATATTCATATTCAAAATCGGTTACCCCGCGGATGCCGCGAATAACTGTCGTTGCGCCGAGCGATTCTGCAAAATCCATCAGTAGCGAGTTGAAGCCTACGACGCGGATATTGCCGTTACAGATTGCCGCGACCTCGCGTTTGACCATCTCAATCCGCTCGTCGTCGGTGAACATCGGTGATTTGGCGACGTTTGTCGTAACGCCGATTACCAGCTCGTCGACCAGTTTTGCACCGCGCCGGATGATATCCATATGTCCCAAGGTAATGGGGTCGAATGTTCCGGGATAAACCCCTATCCTGTGCGACATTACCGGTCCCTTTGCGTAATGTAATTGGCGATGGCGCGCAGCAAGTCGGCTTCGCTTCCATAATTGTTCAAATGTTCGTTCGCCTGATTGACCAGCATCACCGCCTGCTGCTTGGCGCGTTCGAGGCCCATCAATGATACGAATGTGCCTTTGCCAGCTCGCGCATCTTTCTGCAGGGCTTTGCCCGCCAGATCGGGGTCGCCCTCTACATCCAATATATCGTCTGCGATCTGAAAGGCGAGGCCAATGTCGCGGGCATAGCCCTTCAAGTGCGCTCGACTTTCGGGCGGAATATGACCCAGAATTGCACCCATCTCTACACTTGCGGCAATCAACGCACCGGTCTTGAGCGCCTGCAACCGCGTGACGGTTGGCAGATCGAAAACTGTCTTCTCCGCCTCTAGATCCATCATCTGGCCGCCCGCCATACCGTCAGGACCGCTAGCTAGTGCAAGCGTAGCAATCAGCTCGCTACGGATAAACGGGTCGGCATGCGTGCGCGAACTAGCCAATATTTCGAACGCCAATGCGTGCAATGAATCCCCTGCAAGAACCGCAGTCGCCTCACCAAAGGCACAGTGCACAGTCGGCTTGCCGCGCCGCATGTCGTCATCATCCATGCACGGCAGATCGTCATGGATCAGCGAATAAACATGGATCGCCTCAACCGCAGTGCCAACGCGCAGTGCTACGTCGGGGTCGACGTGAAACAAAGAGGCAGTCGCAGTGACTAACAAGGGCCGCAACCTTTTACCGCCGCCAATCGCGGCATGGCGCATAGCGGCGTAGAGCGGGTCGCGAGCGTCCCCGGGCAACGCCAGCAAAAGGTCAAATTCGGCATCGACATCCGCTGCGATTTGCGAAAGTGCGTCGGGAAGTAACGTTGAAGAAGCACCATCAGCCATCGGATTTACCCGGCGTCGAACGGTGCAGTGCCGCTTGGCATGCCATCGGGGCCAAGAGTTATCGCTTCGATGCGGGCTTTCGCCGCGTCCAACCGCTGCTGGCACAAAGCGCGTAACTGGTTGCCGCGTTCGTACAAAGCGATTGATTCATCAAGCGGTGCTTCGCCACTTTCCAGCTTGTGGACGATGTCTTCGAGCGCGCGCAGTGCTTG
Source organism: Sphingomonadales bacterium (assembly GCA_031362665.1). Taxonomy (GTDB): domain Bacteria; phylum Pseudomonadota; class Alphaproteobacteria; order Sphingomonadales; family Sphingomonadaceae; genus Sphingorhabdus_B. The sequence continues at coordinate 2,459 of JANLSY010000244.1, read as the reverse complement.
TTCGAAATTTAGATCGGATGCTTCTTGCGACATGGGCAATGCAATGGCGCTAGCCGCTGTTCCGGTCAAGCCTTTCGGCCCATCGACAAAATCGTTGTGCCGGCGTGATTTTACTTTCAAACATCATTGCGCTGCGGCAAATAGCGCAAACCATGAAAAAAACTCTCCTCATCCTCGCCCCGTTGTCCATGCTGGCGTTAGCGGCATGCAACAAGTCCGAAACCCCAAAAGAAGGCGAAGCTGGCACCGAAACCGCTGCTGCAACTACTGCTCCGGTCGAAATGCCGCCTGCGATAACCGCCAGCGGCACCTATCGCTGCGCCGACAACACTATTCTTTATGTGGATTTCCTCGGCAAGAACGAGGCCGCCGACATCCGCGTAGGTGAAAAATCCGCCACCGCCGTCCGCGTAACCGCGCCGGTTGCCGAAGCTCCCGCTGCCGATGCGACCGCTGCACCGGCCACCGACGCCGCGCCAACCGGTCCGATGAAATCTGCCGATGGCGAAAATTCACTCTCGGGTGAAGGCAAGCAGATCAACGTCAAGCTCGCCGGCAAAGGCGCACAAACCTGCAAGAGCAGCTAAACCCTTTTTAAGTTCAAGTTAACAAAGGGGGTCGGATTTTCCGGCCCCTTTTTTATACCCCCGACTTTAACAACCAGTCATGAAATATCTTCACTGCCCGTTGCTTTAGCGCGCGCGGGCGGCAGACGAACCAGTAGCTGTAAGGGCTCTCGACTTCCATATCGAACAGTCTGGTCAAGCGCGGGTCGCGGGCGTCGGAGAAGTGGCTGCCGTGCATGATCGCTACGCCGAGTCCGTTCGCTGCAGCTTCGAGCATCAACGGGCCACTGTCGATATGGTCAATGGCAGCCGGCTTCAGTCGGGGATAGCCGACTGCCTCGCGCCACGCATCAAAGATCAGCGGCATGTCACTATGGACCATCACGGTCTGTTTTGACAGATCTTCCGGAGTTTTGACGTTGTGTTCCGTTGCCCATTCCTCTGAAGCAATCGCATAAACGACATTGCGGTCGAGCCGCACGCTATACAATTTTGGATCGACCTCGGCAGCGATGATGATGGCAGCATCGACGACGTCTCCGAGCAGGTTTTCGGCATGGCCCGAGGTATCGACGTCGATATGCAACTTCGGAAACGCTTTGCGTAATTCGGGTAGGCGCGGGATTAGCCGTTGCGTGCCAAAAAGTGGCAAAACGCCCAACCGCAGGCGATATTCACCGCCGCGCCCGGCCAGTTCCTCAACAGCCTCGGCCATTGCATCCATCGCAGGTTCGACCGCGGCGAGCAGTTGTTCGCCATCGGCATTAATAACCATCGCCTGGGCACGCCTGTCGAACAGCGATTTGCCGATGAAATCCTCAAGTGCCTTGATCCGGCGGCTGAGGGCAGGAGGTGACAATGACAATTCGCTGGCTGCAGCCTTGGCCGAACCAAGCTTGGCAACGCGCAAAAACGCTTCCAATGATCGTAATGGGGGCAATCGACGCATGACCGTCTCCCGGGGATATATCGCGCTGCAACATAGCAGGATAAGATTCCGCACTGTCTGAATCGTGCGAATTTCTTGTGAAAACAATATTACAGAGTTGCATGACACGCAACTCTAATTGCATTGTTCGCACTTGCACAAAAATAAAGCCAAGGGCATATGGAAGGTGCCTTATAGGCATCCTCTCCTAAAGACTTTTTCAGGGTCGGCTTCGGTCGGCCCTTTTTTTGTGCCAAATCAGTGCGAAAGTCGGGATTCAGGCACGACTAATGCTCCCCGTCCCCAGACAATCAGAAAAAGCAGTGCCAGAGCAGTGAGAATGAAGGTCGCAGGTTCCCAATAATTGAAAAGCGCTACGCCCACCGCAGGCGCGAAAATATAGGCTGCACCATTTATCGAGGCTATTTTGCCGGCCACGTCGCCCTGTTCGTGTCGCCGGACCGCAAGTGAAGCGCCTGCCGTAAAGCCTGGACGGAAAAGCCCGAACCCGAGTGAGGCAACGGCAAATCCGGTGCTGATACCGTAAAAGTCATGGCTGAATCCGGTGAGGGTGATTCCGATCAGTGCCAGAACCGAGCCCAGAAGCACCGAACTGCGCGCAGCGAGCGACAGCATGGGAATAAGCCCCCATTGGGCGAGTAACGTTGCCATTGCGCCAATAAGCATCACCGATCCGCTCGCCTGCACCGCTTCCCAAGGTCTGTCGTGCAGCCCGAGTCGGTCGCGTACAAGGAATCCGACGACGCCGAGGATGATTGCCTGCGCGTGTCCGCCGATCAGCCCAGCAAACAACCATGCCACCATACGGTCGTCACGCCAGGGCAGTCGTATTTCGGCGTCGGGCAGCGCCGCGTCCAACGCCTGACCTTCGACTTCCTCTTCATTTGGCGAGTTCATCGACGCAGAGTTTGGGTAGGTGGCCACTGCACCGCGTGCAGCAAAGC
>JANLSY010000074.1:0-4016 GCA_031362665.1 Sphingomonadales bacterium | reverse complement strand
GTGCTGCGGCTACATCGCAGGGCACGGCGCCGGCAGGGTGGCAGACCTATTGCTGGTTGGACTTTACCACCTACAATGACACAACCGCGCGTTCGCCTTCGGGGCAGAATTTCTCGTTCACCTTATCCGACGGCTCGGTGCTGTCGTTCAATCTCAAGGCAACCAGCACCGCAGCAACTGCCGCAGTGTCGACCGCTGCACCGTCCTGGACCGGCGCGGCGGTTGGCAATTCGGCGTTTTTGGGAATTCCCGGGCGTCCGATATTGTACATGTCCAACAACGGATCGACCGTAAACTTCAACATTTCCTCGATCCTGATTACTCCGCCGCCCGGAGCTCCAGCCGTAACCGCCTATGCCTTTGTCGCTGCCGATGCAGAATCGACCGACGGGAGCGAGCAAATCGTTTTCGGCACAAATGGTGGCGGCTGGATCGAACTCGACAGGGTCAACCCGATTAGCGGCAACCAGTACCCGACATCATCGGGTGTCGGCAGCAGTACGTTCACGACAACCGGCGGGGGGCAGACCGGTAATGTCGGCGGCTTTATCGTCGGCACGAACAGCCCCACTACGGTAACGGCAAGCATGACGGGATCGGGCCTGCAAGGCATGATGTTCGCGGTGCGTTTTGCCTCGATCCGTCTGAACAAACAGATTACCGGCGCGCGTATCAACGCCGCCGACCAGTTCACTTTCCGCATTGCCGCCACCTCATCGGGCAGCACGCTGGCGACCGGGACCACGACCGGGACAAGCAACGGCCCGTTTACCGCTGCGGCGGTTTCGCTTGCGTCCGGTATTCCATTGACGCTGACCGAAACCATGGCAGCGGGCAGCGTCAGCGCGATCACCCAATATAGCAGCCGCCTTACGTGCACCAACGGTACAACGAGTTCGACGCCGCTGCCATCCAATGTCCTGACCACGTCATATAATTTTGGCGCGCTGCAATTCGGCGATGCGGTGCAATGCACATTCACGAATGCGGCGTATCCGCAGATACGGCTACTTAAAGCGCTTGGGAGCAACAGGCGCTTTTCGACGGACCAGTTTACGGTCCGCATTAATCAAGGCGCGACGGTGGTTGCGTCGGCAACAACCACCGGAGCGACCAATGTCGTAACCGGCGGTGACACCGGTTTTACGCCGGTGACGGCTGGGACCACCTACACGCTCGACGAAATCATGTCGGGGCCGGGAAGCCTGACCCAATATACAAGAACGCTTGCCTGCACCAATGGCACCAACGGCGTGACGACGACCTTTCCGACAACCGTGCCCGGCAACATCACACCGGTGCTTGGCGATATCATCACGTGCACCATCACCAACACAAGGCTTGCAGGCAACGCGACTTTAGTGGTGACAAAAACATCTACGGTGTTGAGCGACGGGATTAGCGTAACCAATCCCAAGGCAATCGCCGGCGCGCGCATCCAATACACTATTACGGTTCAGAACACCGGGAACTTAGCGGTCGATGCGAACAGCATCGTTATCACCGATCCCTTTCCGCCCGAATTCACCATGGATGCCTCCACGGCAATGACGATGAATGTCGGCACCAGCGGGCTGGCGGTATTCAATCAGGGAACAATGGTGACGTATTCGAGTCAGGCAAGCGGCGGTGCACCATATACCGCGTCGCTCGGAACTGGGTATAACGGTGCTTTAACGGGACTGCGTTTCCAGCCATCTGGAACCATGGCTGCGGCGACGGGTTCAGGGCCATCCAGCTTTTCATTCACCTTTACTGGTCGGATCGACTAGTTCCAGTCGCCCTGCGCGGCCATCCATATCGACAGCGCAGCGACCGCTGCCGTGTCGGCGCGTAATATTCGAGGGCCTAAAGATACGGCGACCGCAGCAGGGTACGCACGGAGCATTATATTCTCCTCATCGGTAAAACCGCCCTCGGGCCCGATCAGGATAGCGGCTGGTCCGCTTTTGATTGCGGAGCCGAACGGCCTGCCGCCGCGTTCATCGCAGAAATAGAGCGTGCGGCCTTCGGGCCAGCTTTTCAGCAATGAGTCCAGTTTGGTCAGCGGGGCGATTTCCGGAAGCGCGGTGCGTTCGCATTGCTCGGCAGCTTCAGTCATTTGGGCGCGGAGCCGGTCTTCCTTGACCTTGTCTACCACGCAACGGGCGGTCAGCATTGGCACGAAACGCGCCGCGCCGAGCTCGCAAGCTTTTTCGGCAATCCAGTCGAACCGGTCTTTTTTAATGAGGGCTTGGCATAGCCAAAGGTCGGGGACATTCTCCCGTTCGCGCAGTTTGGCCGCGACGGTCAGGGTTAGGTCGCGTTTTCCGACGCTCGACACGGTTGCCAGATATTCGCCCGAAATATCGTCGAACAGCTTGACCGGAGCGCCTTCCTTTAGCCGCATCACACCAAGCAGATAATGCGCGGCGTTGCCGGTAACGTGCACTTCGCCGCCTTCGGCCAGCAGCTGTTCGATAAACAGGCGCGGCGTGGATTTCGGGGGCCAAGCAGGGGTAGCAATCATGAAAACGACATAGCGGAAAAACGCCCTTCGACAAGCGTGCGGGCTGCGGTTATCAGAACCGACGTGACCACAAACATTGTTCCCGACAGCGAATATACAGGCATCATGGCTCTGCTTCCGCAAAAACTGCGGGGATTTGCATTGCTGGCGCGGTTCGACCGGCCGATTGGCTGGTGGCTATTATTCTGGCCGTGCGTTTTCGGTCTGGCATTGTCGGGCGGGCTGATTGCCCAGTGGCATCTGGCTTTGTGGATGTTGCTCGGCGCGATTGTAATGCGCGGGGCGGGTTGCGTGTATAACGACATTGTCGACCGCGACCTTGACGCGCAAGTTGCGCGCACTGCTTTGCGTCCGTTACCTAGCGGAAATGTGGGGTTGAAGGCGGCGTGGGGTTGGCTGTTTTTTTTGTGTGGAGTTGGTCTGGTTGTGCTGCTTCAGCTGCGTTGGGAGGCGCAACTGGTTGCTCTGGGAAGCCTGGCTTTGGTGGCAGCCTATCCTTTCATGAAACGCATCACATGGTGGCCACAAATCTGGCTTGGGCTGGTCTTTAGCTGGGGCGCGTTGGTTGGCTGGGTCGCGATAACCGGCAGTGCTGGTACCGCAATCTGGTGGCTTTATGCAGGGACCATTTGCTGGGTCATCGGTTACGACACAATATATGCGATGCAGGACCGGGAGGATGATGCGCTGGTCGGGATAAAGTCGAGCGCGCTGCGGTTAGGCGCAAACGTAAGAGCCGGCGTGGCGCTATTCTATCTGCTTACGTTAATCGGGTGGGGCATGGCGATTTGGAGCGTTCGGCCCGAAAAACAGGCGCTTGTTGCGCTCGTCCCTGTCGCTATTCATCTTGCACTTCAGCTATTTTCGCTCAAAGCCGATGGCAGTAACGCACTTGGGCATTTCCGGTCGAACCGGATGGCAGGTCTGCTGGCGGCGTTGGCGTTTCTCGTCGTTGGTGCCGCCGGTCAATATTAGGAGAGAATATGGAAAATCGTCGTCTCGGCAAAAGCGCCGTCTATGTGTCCGATATCTGCATGGGGACGATGACTTTCGGCTCGCAAACCGAGGAGGCAGAGGCGCACCGCATTCTCGACAAATGCCTCGATGCGGGCATCAATTTCTTCGATACCGCAGAGGGCTATCCGGTGCCGCCCGACATCAAATGGGTTGGCCGGACCGAGGAGATTGTCGGGCGCTGGATGAAGGGCAAGAACCGCGACGCAATCATTATGGCAACCAAGGTGTCGGGGCCAAGCCACACCTGGTTCAAATCGCCCAAACGCGGTGGGATGACCGCACTCGACCGGCATAACATTAATGTCGCGGTGGAGGACAGCCTGCGCCGTTTGCAAACCGATTACATCGATCTCTACCAGACTCACTGGCCCGATCATGGCACGGCCTATGACGAGACGATGGAGACGCTTGATGAACTGGTGCGGGCGGGCAAGGTGCGCGTGCTGGGTTGTTCGAACGAGACGAGCTATGGCTTAATGAAGAGTCTTGC
>JANLSY010000029.1:0-15758 GCA_031362665.1 Sphingomonadales bacterium | reverse complement strand
AAGATCGTCAGGCTTTCGGTTCGCTGTTCGTAATGTCGGACGCGCAGGTCGGATTTGCGGATATGGATAATGCGCGTGTCGTCCGCGTTCGCCATTTGCCGCCGGATATTCTGCCACGGAGCAGCGGCGCGTAAGCTGTCTATCAGCGACAGGCGTTTGCCATTGCCCGGAACGCCGGGGCGGCTGCCGAGTGGACGGCCGCGCATTGCCGATTTCTGTTTCTGCCCCGATTTGCCCCCTTGCCCCTTGCCGCCGCGCTTGGTCGCGCCGTCGATCTGGTCGAGGATATGTTTGGGGATCGCGGCAGCGGCGGCGTCGAGCATGATATCTTCCAGGTCGATATCCTCGATATTGCGATCTTCGTCCTTATCGTCGGGCTCATCGTCCTGCGGCTGGTCATCCTCCGGCTCAGGCGGTGGCGGTTCCATTTGCGGCATTTGCGTTGCGCGTGGGGAAAGAACAAGGCGGACGGCGGCCGCGATGTCATCTTCCATAACTTGGGTCCGACCATTCAACGCAGCATGGGCGCGCGCCGCCGAGTTCGCAAATAATAGCGCACGCACTGAGCCGACGCCGAGTGCTGCCGATGTCGCTGCGACGGCATACAATTGTTCGTCAATGAGCGGTTGGACTTTAGTCAGCGCTATAGGTGTTGGTGCCGCTTCACTTGCAAAACTGCGCAACGCTGACAAATCGCAGTAAAACGCCATGCGCTCGGTCAATACGGCGGGCGGCGCTTCATCGGGCTCTTGGCTGTCGTCGAGCAAGATCGCCGCAACATCGCCGCCGTCCATAGCCTGCGCGATATGCGCCGCGACATTGGCTTGGATGCGTTCGGCCATCGGCACGATCACGACTCCACCTGCAGCACTATCGAGCAAGCCAGCGCGCATCACGCCCTGCCCGGTCGCCAGCGTCGCGGTCAGGTCCAGCCCGCCCAGCAACCGCTCGGTATCGACATTGGAAGGGATTTTCGCAACCGGACCGAACTTACCAATTGCGTCGCTAGCAAACGCGACCATGTCGTCGCGCACCGGCCCGTCGCCGCGCAGTACGATCCCGCCGAATAAAGATGGGTTGCGAACAAAAAGATGAAGCGCCAGTTCTGCGTCCGAAACGGCCGCATCAAGTGCAGCCGCCGCGTTCACCCGAAGAGTTCTTCCAGCGCGCGTTCGATCCGGGTGGTCGATCCGGTTTCGTCGAGCACATTGCGCCGCAACCGGTGGCGGAGTGCTAACGGTGCGATTTCTTTCAGATGCTTGCGAGTCACTGTCTTTTTGCCATCCAGAGCGGCCAACGCGCGGCTTCCGCGCATCAGTGTGAGTTCGCCGCGAAGCCCGTCGGCACCCACCGCTTTGCACAATGTTGCCATGTCTTCGAGTATAGCTTCGGGTGTTTCGACCTTGGGAAGCGCCGCCTTTGCCTTGGCGATGCGCTTCAGCACCTTGCCATCCTCTTCCGCCCATGCCGCCGCGAAACCAGCCCCGTCCTGCTCGTTGGCGTCGCAGCGTTTCATTATCTCCACGCGGTCGGCGATATTCTCCGGTGTCCGAACCTCGACCGAAAGGCCGAAACGGTCAAGCAACTGGGGCCGCAATTCACCCTCTTCGGGATTGCCGCTACCCACCAGCACAAAACGCGCAGGATGGCGGATCGAAAGCCCATCTCGTTCAACCAGATTTTCGCCCGATGCCGCAACATCCAGCAACAAGTCGACCACATGATCCTCAAGCAGATTGATCTCGTCGATATATAGAAATCCACGATGCGCCTTGGCCAGTAACCCCGGCTCGAACTGCTTCTCGCCATGAGCCAGCGCGCGCTCCAAATCGAGCGTGCCCAGCACGCGGTCCTCGGTCGAACCCAGCGGCAAATCGACGAATGGCACCCTGGCCTTTATCGCGCGCACCTTTGCCCCCGGTACATAATCCGGACTATCGGCAATCGCCTCGGGCGCGCTATTGAACCGACACCCCTCAACCACCGAAATCTGAGGTAAAGTTGCCGCCAGCGCACGCGCAGCGGTCGACTTGCCCGTCCCCCGGTCGCCAAAAATTATCACCCCGCCGATCCGCGCATCAACCGCCGCAATCAGCAGCGCCTGCTTCATCTCATTCTGACCGACTATCGCACTAAAAGGAAATCCACCCATGAGGCTTAGCTATCATACAAAACCGCGACTGCAAGATGCCATTGGCGATGAAACCGATTTGTCGGAGCAGTGGTTCTCAATCGATAGTAATTGTACCAGTCTGATTGATTGTTTGAATAACCCTGATTTTGGCTGTTATTGCGACGACAAGACCGTAATGAGAAACCAGATCTCCAATATGATTTTAAAAAACCTGCCCCTCTTTGCCTTTTTGCTCACGCTGTCCGGATGCGGCGGCGGCGAGGAGAAACGCGACCGCCCGACGCCGCTGGTTACAACTGCGGAGGTGACCGAGCATAAATTCGCTGATCGCTATTCCGCGGTAGGCAACGCAAATGCAAACGAGCAGGTATCGGTGCGCGCGCCGGTAACCGAGCGGATCACGCAACTCGGTTTCACCGACGGGGCCTTTGTGCAGCGCGGGCAAATGCTGGCCGTTCTGGCGCAAGGGCAGGAAACCGCATCGCTGGCGAGCGCACAGGCACGGGTGACCGAAGCCGAGAAGCAACTGGCGCGAATTGCCGAATTGCACCGGCGGGGTTTTGCCACCAATGCAGCGCTTGAAGCCGAGACCGCTAATGCAGCATTTGCGCGCGCGGCAGCCAATGAAGCAGGCGCATCGGTCGGCGACCGCGTTGTGCGCGCTCCATTTTCGGGACAGGTATCATTGCGGCGCATTTCGGTCGGCGCCGTCGTCAGCGCAGGCGACGAAATTGCGACGGTCAGCGACCTGCGCTCCATCAAACTCGACTTCTCAATCCCCGAAACGATGCTAGCCAAAGTCAGCCGTGGGCAGACCATCACTGCGAAGGCCGCTGCTTATCCTGAGGCGATGTTCTCTGGCCGAATCGAGGCCATCGATCCGGTGGTGAATGTGCAGACCCGCACCGCGACATTGCGCGCTGTCATTCCGAATCGTGGAGGGATGCTGAAACCTGGGATGCTTATGACCGTTATGATATCTTCAAATCCCCGGACCGCGCTTGCGGTGCCCGAACTTGCGCTGGTACGCGAAGGCGACACGAGTTTCGTTTATACGCTCGATGCGAAACAGAAAGCGAAGCGTGTTCCGGTAAAAACCGGCGCACGCGATGGTAATCTATTAGAAATACTTGAAGGACTGAAGGTCGGCGACCGGATCGTAACAGAAGGCGTCGTTAAGTTATCCGATGGTGCGCAGGCCCGAACCAAAAAGGCGGGCGCGCCAGACGCTGCCACAAAGTCGGGGCGTTGATAAAGTGATATGACGTTATCCGATGTTTCTGTCCGCCGTCCGGTATTCGCTGCCGTGCTAGCGATCCTGATGGTGCTGGTAGGCATTGTCGGTTACCTTAGCCTTCCTGTTCGAGAATATCCCGATACAGATCCGCCCATTGTCTCGGTCGACACAAGTTATACCGGCGCGGCCGCCACAGTGGTCGAAACGCGCGTGACCCAAGTCCTGGAAAACGCTCTCGCCGGGATTGAGGGTATCCAAACGCTAACCTCACGGTCGCGCGACGGACAATCCTCGATCACCATCGAATTCGCGCCGGGGCGAACGGTGGACAGCGCAGCGAACGATGTCCGTGACCGCGTCGGTGGTGCCCTAGACGATTTGCCCGAAGAAGTTCTGGCACCCGAAGTCCGCAAGGTCGACGCCGATTCATCGCCGATCCTGTTTCTCGTGGTATCCAAGCCCGGCTGGTCGCGGCTTGAGCTCAGCGACTATGTCGACCGCAATCTCGTCGACCGCTTCTCCGCTATAGACGGCGTAGCGCGAGTATTTGTTGGCGGCGAGGCGCGCCCGTCGATGCGTATCTGGCTTCAGCCAGACCGACTGGCTGCCCTCGGCCTGACACCGGCCGATATCGAAAATGCCCTGCGCACCCAGAATGTCGAATTACCTGCGGGTCGCCTTGAATCTGCCGACCAGAATATAACCTTGCGAGTAACCCGGGCCTTTGCCGCTGTCGAACAGTTCCGGCAACTGGTCGTGTCGCGCGGCACCGACGGATATCTCGTGCGACTGGGCGACGTTGCGCGGGTCGAGACCGGAGCAGAAAACCCGTATTCGGCGTTTCGGCTGAACGGCAATTCGGCGCTCGGTATGGGTATCGTCCGTCAGTCGGGCGCTAATACTCTGGCGGTTGCCGATGCTGCGAAGCAACTGGCGGAGGAGATCAAGTCAACTCTGCCGCAAGGCATGACCCTTACTGTCGGGTCCGACGATTCACAGTTCATTAGTAAGGCAATCGATGGTGTTTGGGTGACGCTGGCTGAGGCAGCGGTGCTCGTTGTATTGGTGATTTTCCTATTTTTGGGGAGCTGGCGAGCAACGATCATTCCGGCAATAACCGTCCCGATTTGTCTGCTGGCAACTTTTGCAGTTCTTTGGTTGCTCGGATTTTCCATCAACTTGCTCACATTGCTCGCTATGGTCCTGGCTATTGGACTTGTCGTCGATGACGCGATCGTCGTCCTTGAGAATGTCTATCACCGCATCGAGCGAGGCGAGCCTCCACTTGTTGCTGCCGTACAAGGGACGAGGCAGGTGGCGTTTGCTGTCATTTCGACCACAGTTGTCGTTTGCGCGGTGTTTGTGCCGGTGATGTTTCTGGCAGGGCAAACCGGACTGCTATTCCGCGAGCTGGCAGGCGCAATGATAGCGGCAATCGCCTTTTCAGGTTTTGTCGCGTTAAGCCTTGCTCCGATGTTGTGCTCGAAATTGCTGCGCAATGAAGAGCGCGGCAGGCTCGCCAAATGGGTTGATGACCGTTTTGGCCGGATCGAAAGCTCATATAGCGGTCTTGTCACACGGGTTATTGCAAAACCGGCTTTTGCTTTGTTGGGAGTCGCGGCATTTTTGGGATTTGCTGTTTTCGGGTTCACGTTCCTCGACTCCGAACTGGCACCGGCGGAGGATGTCGGCAACCTCAGTGCCAGTATTTCCGCGGCCGAAGGCACCGGCTTTGCGGCGATGGACAAGTATATGCTCGATGCCTCCAAGCCCGTATTGGGCTTACTGGAAAAAGGAACCGTTCGTTCGATTATCCAGCGCACGCCGGGCGGTTTTAGCGCAAGCGATGATTTCAATAACGGCACATTCATCATCTTTCTGAAACCCTGGGAAGAGCGCACCGAAACCACAAATGAAGTCGTGGCGCAGGTCAACAAAATCCTCGCCGACATTCCAACGGTCCGCGGAAATGCGTCTGTTCGGTCTTTCTTGGCACGCGGTCGCGGCCAGCCGTTGAATTTTGTCATCGCCGGTTCGACTTATGAATCGCTCGTCACCGCGCGCGACCGCATATTGGCGGCCGCCAGCAACAATCCGGGCATCGTCAATCTTGATTCGGATTACAAAGAATCCAAACCGCAGATGGAAGTCGAAGTCGATACGACGCGTGCCGGCGACCTTGGAGTTTCCGTGTCCGACGTTAGCCAGGCATTACAATCGCTTCTCGGATCACGCCGGGTTTCTACCTATGTCGACCGTGGCGAAGAATACCGCGTTATCGTACAAGCGGATGCGCCGGACCGCGCATCGCCGGAAAACCTAGCGGCCATTCAGGTTCGCGCCCGTGATGGCTCGCTCGTCTCGCTGGCCAATCTGGTCCGATATTCGGAAACCGCAGGCGCGCGTGATCTCGGGCGCTTTAACAAGCTGCGCGCGATTACCCTGTCGGGCGGATTAGCGCCGGGCTATACCATGGGCGAGGCACTGGCTTTCCTCGAGACCGAAGCAGCACAATCTCCCGAAATCCTCGCAGTCGGCTATCGCGGTGAGAGTCAGGCGTTTAAGGAAACCGGCGGCTCGATCTTGGTGATTTTCCTGTTGACGATCGTGCTTGTCTATCTCGTGCTGGCCGCGCAGTTTGAAAGCTTCGTCCATCCACTAACCATCATCACCACCGTGCCTTTGGCGGTCGGCGGCGGGCTAATCGGACTGTGGCTGACGGGTACTACGCTGAACCTTTATAGCCAGATCGGCATCGTGATGCTCGTCGGCCTCGCCGCGAAAAACGGCATCCTCATCGTCGAATTTGCAAACCAGTTGCGCGATGAAGGCAAGGATATCATCGAGGCTGTGCAGCAAGCCGCCACGCGGCGTTTACGCCCTATTTTGATGACTTCGATCGCGACCGTATTCGGCGCGATACCGCTAGCAATTGCCAGCGGTGCAGGCGGGGCGGCCCGAGGCGCTATCGGTGTTGTGATTGTCTTTGGTGTTACGTTGGCTACGCTGATTACGCTTGTTCTAATCCCGATAATCTATTCGCGGTTGGCGAAGTACACTGGCTCGCCCGAAGCGGTGACGCGAAAATTGGAAGCCGAAATGAAGGCGCAGGAAGCGCCATCAGTCTGACACCTCTTTGACGCGGAGCATGGCAAGCGCAGCCAGCGCCATGACCACCGCCGCAAAAGCCATCGTCCATATCGGCTCAGTCGGGAAAAATGCCTTTAATATACTACCCATCACAGTCGCCACCAGCAATTGTGGCACCACGATGAACACATTGAATAGCCCCATATAGATACCAAGTTTGTTCTGTGGCAGACTTGAGGCGAGGATTGCATAGGGCATGGCGAGGATCGACGCCCAAGCAATGCCGACACCGATTTCGGAAAGGATCAGCAGGTTCGGATCACGGATGAATAGAAAGCTCGCATAGCCCGCCGCGCCGGCCAGCAAGCAAATCATGTGCGTTTTGACCTTGCCTATTTTCTTTGCCATTGTCGGCAACACGAACAACGCTGCCAATGCCGCGACTCCGTTATAGATTGCGAACAAAGTGCCGACCCAGTTGCCGCCCTCACCATAGGCTGCACTTGCAGGATCTGCAGAGCCGAACATATATTGTGCGACCACAGGCGTCGTGTAAATCCACATGATAAAAAGCGCCGACCAGCTGAAAAACTGTGCCAACGCGAGCTTTTTCATAATGTCCGGCATCCCGGAAAAGTCGCCCACGATGTGTGACAGCACATTATTGTTGCGGCCTGACTTGGCGAGGTTAATCGCAAGTGCGCTGGCTATACCGTAGGCCGCGAGTAACGCACCGAGTAGATAGACTTCCTTTTCGAGACCCACCAATCCCACCAATGCGGTCACAATCGCGCCCGCCACGATCCAGATTGCAGCGCCGCCCACCGAACGGGCTGCAAGCGCCCTGATCGTTGCACCGCTGTCAGCGGGCGGGCCATCGAAAGCTGCCATCTCAGCCGGGCTATATTCCTTGGTGGTGACCACGGTCCACATGACTGCAACAAAAAGCGCTAAACCGCCAAACCAGAAGCTGTATCTGACGGTATCGGGAATCTGCCCCTCGAGCGCGACGTTCGCTATTCCCCATGCGTCGAGCACATAGGGGAAAAGCGATCCGACCACTGCACCTGCGCCAATAAAAGCGGTCTGCACTGCATAGCCCGCAGTATGTTGGTCCTTTCGCAACATATCGCCCACAAATGCGCGGAAAGGTTCCATCGAAATGTTAAGTGACGCGTCGAGAACCCAGAGCATGACAGCCGCAAACAGCAGCACCTCGGCAAGCGGCATCGCAAGCAGCGAAAGCGCGGCCAAAATTGCGCCAGCAAGGAAATAGGGCCGACGGCGACCGAGCCTGCCAAACCACGTACGGTCGCTGAAATGCCCGATCAAAGGCTGCACCAACAACCCGGTCAGTGGCGCAGCAATCCACAATGCGGGCAAATCATCTAGGCTGGTGCCGAGCGCCTGGAATATCCGCGACATATTGCCGTTTTGCAGGGCAAAGCCGATCTGGATGCCGAAAAAGCCGAAGCTGATATTCCACAGCCCCCAAAATCCCTGACGCGGTTTTTCCACAAAATGCCCTCTCCAAAGCTATGTTATTGAATGCGAGGCTGGCAGAGAACGCCTGCTGTCGCAACGTGCATACGTATGGGGGAGAAAATCGATCAGAGCGCGCCGCAGGATTGACGGACGATCAGCTTGGCTGGAAGTACCGCCGTTGTAGCATGTTCATCGCGGATTTGCTTGAGCAAGCTATCCACCAATATCTCGCCCGCCCGCTTGTAATCCTGCTGGATTGTGGTGAGCGGCGGATGCGTCATGCCAGCCGCAGGAATGTCGTCAAAGCCGACTATCGCCACATCGTCGGGCACCTTGAGCTTCTGTTCGCGCAGTGCCGTCAATGCACCAATGGCGATGGTATCGCTTGCGGCAAAGATCGCATCGAACGGCACGCCGCGCGCAATCAATTGTTGCGCCGCTTCGTACCCAGCGTCTTGCGCATTCAACGCATCGACTTGCAGCGCCGGGTCCGCGATAATCCCCTCACCCCCCTGCGCCTCGCAAAAACCACGATAACGGTCCTGAAATTCGGGATAGTGGCTGCTGGCATCACCGAGAAAGGCAATTTTTTTGCGACCATGCTGCATCAGATGTCGTGCAGCATCTAATCCACCGCGAAAATTGTCGCAGCCGATGGTCGTCCCCGGTTGGCCTTCCTGCGCGAAGCCCCAACGAACAAAGTGGGTTTCCTGTTCGACCAGCTTTTCCAGTTTCTCGCGATAAAGTTCGTAATCGCCATAGCCTAACAATATTATGCCGTCGGCCTTGCGACTGTCCTCATAATCGACGTGCCAATCCGACGACAATTGCTGGAAGGAAATCAACAGGTCATATCCCCGCTGTGCGCAGGTTCGGGTAATCGACCCCAGCATAGACAGGAAGAACGGATTGATGCCGGTCTCGTCCGGCGTCGGGTCTTCGAAAAATAGCAGCGCGATGGTGCGTGTTTCCTGCAACCGCAAACTCGACGCATTCTTGTCGACTTTGTAGTTAAGCTGTTTCGCAATGGCTTCGATCCGCAACCTTGTTTGCTCCGACACAGTCGGGCTGCCGCGTAAGGCTCTCGACACGGTGGGCTGCGAAACGCCTGCGAGTTGCGCAATATCGAAAGATGTGGCCTTGACCGCCATGGTTGTTTCCTGCTCCGGGCCATAGCCTAGCATAGCGCAATTCTAGCGCAATCGGTTGCCTCTCCATCAATCGCGTTACGCTGCAACTGTGTTAATTCTGCAACAGCCGCGAACGCATAAATTGAATACGTATGTGGTTTTCTAGCTAATCGGGCGCTTCAGGCGCATTCTTCATAGGTCATAATTGCATCGAGGCGAACCAGCGCACGATGCTTCAATGTAGCCGGTTACCGTCCGCCAAATTGGTCGGAGCCATTTAGGGGAGTGAATCATGGCCAAGTTCCAGTTTAATTCTGCGCGCCAGTTTGCGCATAGTGCCAGCCGCTTTGCGCTGGGCACCGCAATGGTTGCTGCGTTTGCCGCACCTGCCTTCGCGCAAGATGCTGCGCCTGCTGAAGAGGAAGAGGACGCGATTGTAGTTTCAGGCTTCCGCGCATCACTCGAAAACGCGGTAAACGAAAAGAAGAACCAAGATCAGATCGTCGAGTCAGTTTCGGCAGAAGACATCGGCAAGCTGCCCGACGCATCCATCGGTGAATCTATCGCTCGCCTGCCCGGTGTCACCTCGCAGCGCCTTAACGGACGCTCGAACAACATTTCGATCCGCGGATTCGGTCCCGATTTCTCGCAGACCGTTTTGAATGGCCGTGAGCAGACCTCAACCGGTGACAGCCGCGCCGTTGAGTTCGACCAATATCCGTCGGAAATCGTCAGCCAGGTCGTTGTCTACAAATCTCCGACTGCATCGCTTGTCGGTCAGGGCCTTGTCGGCACCATCGACATCCGCACCGTGCGTCCGCTCGATTACGGCAAGCAGGTGATCGCCATCGGCGCACGCGGCACTTATGCCGATTTGGGCGCACTGAATGCGGGTTCGAAAAAGTACGGATACCGCGCCAACGCAACTTATATCGACCAGTTTGCCGATGACACCATCGGTATTGCGCTTTCCGCATCTTATGTCGATGAGCCTTACCAGCTTCAGGAGTTTAACGCCTGGGGTTACAATAGTGTTTCCGGCGCAGTTAAGAACGGCACGGCTACCAACGCTGCATTGATCGGCGGTTCCAAGTCTTTCGTAACCTCCACCCAATTGAAGCGTCTAGGTCTAAACGGCACTCTGCAATATCAGGCATCGGATACGGTCCGCATGACCTTCGACGGTTTCTATTCCAACTTCAAGGATGACCAGTCAAAACGCGGTATCGAACTGCCGTTGGGTTTCTTTGCCTTTGGCACAACCGGCAATGCAGCCGATTTCACCGTCAATGACGGCCTCATCGACACTGGGATTTTCCGTAACGTGCAAGGTGTTGTTCGTAACGACATCTTCGAGCGCAAAGCCGATCTCTACTCGTTTGGTTACAACGCGACTTATGACGGCGACGATGGTTGGAAAGCCTTCATCGATGTGGGTTATTCAAAGACAGACCGCAACGAACTAAGCATTGAAAGCTACTCAGGCACAGGCTTCGGCCAGGCACTCGGCGCGACCGATACGATCAGCTTTACCTCGGGCCCGTCGGGCGCGACTTTCAGTCCGACGCTTGACTACAGCAATCCTGCCCTGATCCGCCTAACCGACCCGCTCGGCTGGGGTGGCGGTGTCGTCCCGCAAGCCGGTTATTACAACAACCGGATCGTCGAAGATGAACTGAAGCAATATCGCGTTGGCGTAGAAAAGGAAGTTGAAGGCTTCTTCTCGGCTATTAAATTCGGGATGAACTACACCGACCGCGGTAAAAGCCTGACCCCTGATGAATTCCTTGTTCGCCTGCGTGGCGGGGCGCTCGAACTCCCAATCCCGGCTGATGCCTTGTTGCGGCCGACCAACCTGAGCTATCTCGGCCTTGGTCCGGTGGTCAGCTATGACGCTCGCGACCTGATTGCCAACGGCACTTTGGTTCTCGACCGTAACCTTTCGCCCGACATTCCGGCGAAGGCTTACAACGTCACCGAAGACTTGATGACAGCCTATCTCCAACTCGACATCGAGCAGGAAATGGGCAGCGGCACATTGACAGGTAATATCGGCGTCCAGGCCATCCATACCGACCAGGGTTCGTCGGGCACGGTTTTCGCTGGCGGCGTCGCCCGTTCGGTCCGCGCTAGCGCAAGCTATTGGGATGTTTTGCCAAGCCTCAACCTGTCGATGCGTTTCGACAGCGACTTCGTCATCCGTTTCGCCGCATCGCGCCAAATTCAGCGCCCGCGTTTGGATGACCTACGCGTTGCGGTGTCTTACGGCATCAACAATAACGCTGCCGACAGCCCGACCGGTCTCGCACCGTTCATCGACGGTAATGGTGGCAACCCGCAGCTTCGCCCCTATCGTGCAAATGCCTTTGATCTGAACTTCGAAAAATATTTCGGCCAATCAGGCGTCATCTCGCTCCAGCTATTCCACAAGGATATCAAGAGCTATATCGACCGCACACGTTTCCCGTTTGATTTCGCAGGCTATCCTCTGCCAACCGGACTTCCGCCTGCAACACTGATCGGTCGGCTTGAATCGTCGTTCAACACCGGCGGTGGGAAGCTATACGGTGCTGAACTTGCTGTGACTTTGCCTTTCAGCAATATCAGCGAAGCGCTCGATGGCTTCGGTGTCACCGGCGGCGTGGGCTATACCAAGACCAAGATCGAAGATGCCCAGGGCAATGTCGACCAGATCCCCGGCTATTCGAAATGGGTCGCCAACGGTACCGCCTTCTTCGAAAAATGGGGCTTCAACGCACGCGGCTCTGTCCGTTACCGTTCGACCTTCCTAGGCGACTTCACCGGCTTCGGCGGTTCGCCTACGCGACGCACCGCGCTTGCAGAGCTGATTGTCGATGGTCAAATCGGCTATGACTTCCAGGAAGGCAGCGCTCTTCAAGGTCTGTCGGTATACCTTCAGGGCCAGAACCTGACCGACGAACGCTTTGCGTCGGTAGGTGCGGCGCGCAATCAGGTAATCGACTATCAGATTTACGGTCGCCGGTTCCTCGCCGGGTTCACCTTCAAGTTCTGATGAGCTAATCATAGGCCCCCGCCGCGGTAGGACAAAATCCTGACGTGGCGGGGGCCTTTTTTGTCAGTAAGTGGAGAGCATGGAGAGAGCTCTGAAACAGATCGTGATAGTGGGTGGAGGTACGGCCGGCTGGATGGCTGCGGCTGCTTTTGCTCGCTTTCTGGGTCCCGCTTACCATATCCGCCTGATTGAATCCGATGACATCGGCACAGTTGGCGTAGGTGAAGCAACCATTCCCGCAATCCAGCTGTTCAATCATAATCTCGGTATCGACGAAAACGAGTTTGTCCGCGCAACGCAAGGTTCGTTTAAGCTCGGCATCGAATTTGTCGACTGGACCGAGCCTGGGCATCGCTACATCCACGCTTTTGGTCAGGTCGGGCGACCATTGGGCTT
Organism: Sphingomonadales bacterium; assembly: GCA_031362665.1. GTDB lineage: Bacteria > Pseudomonadota > Alphaproteobacteria > Sphingomonadales > Sphingomonadaceae > Sphingorhabdus_B. The sequence goes on along the minus strand of JANLSY010000029.1, from coordinate 3,252 downwards.
GCTCCCCTTTCATCATTACTGGCTGCGGCATCACCAGCAAGGTGGCGCATCGTCCCTGTGGGACCATGCTCCCACCGCATTGGCAGCAGCGGATAACCGTTTCGCCCGTCCGGTGGAAAAGCCCGGGAGCCTTCCCAGTGGCGTTGCTTATGCTTATCATTTCGATGCAGGCCTATACGCGGCCTTTTTGCGCAAATATTCTGAGGCTCGAGGCGTTTCACGCACTGAAGGCCAAGTTGTTGATGTCGCTTTGGATGGCGAAAACGGTTTTGTTGAATCTATAAAGCTTGCATCGGGCGAAACCGTCACAGGCGATCTCTTTATCGACTGTTCCGGCTTTCGCGGGTTGCTGATCGAACAAGCACTGCACAGCGGCTATGAAGACTGGGCAAACTACCTTCCCTGCAACCGCGCTCTCGCGGTGCCTTGCGCGTCAGTCGACCCGCTGACGCCCTACACAAGGTCAACCGCGCGCGAGGCTGGCTGGCAATGGCGCATCCCGCTTCAGCACCGCACCGGCAATGGCTATGTCTATTGCAACGATTTTGTCAGCGACGCTGACGCGACCGATACGCTGATGTCAAACCTCGACGGCAAAGCGCTCGCCGAACCGCGTCAGTTGCGCTTTGTCACCGGAAAACGGCGGCAGATATGGAAGAAAAACGTAGTCGCGTTGGGCCTGTCGAGCGGCTTCCTCGAACCGCTCGAATCCACCAGCATCCATCTCATCCAGGCGGGCATCGCGAAGCTGCTAAATTACTTCCCAACAGTCGGATTCCAGCAGGCCGATATCGACGGTTTCAACGCCGAGATGGATTTCGAATTTAGCTCGATCCGCGACTTCATCGTACTCCACTACAAGGCGACCAATCGTCCCGGTGCGTTCTGGAAGCAATGTCGCGAAATGGCGATCCCCGAAAGCCTCGCCGCCAAGATCGATCTCTTCAAAGCCAATGGCCGCATCGTTCGGTTCAACGAGGAACTGTTTACCGAACTCGGTTGGCTTCAGGTAATGTGGGGGCAAGGATTGCGGCCCGAAGGATATCATCCCCTTGCCGACCAACTTACGCCCGATCAGCTTGCCGAATTCATTGCCGTATCGCACAAACATGCGGCGCACGTCGCATCACAAATGCCACTGCACCAAGATTACATCGCCGCCACTTGCGCGGCACCTCCCCTCGAAATGAAAGAGGCTCTGCCATGAAAGCGAAATTGCTCGCCAGCCTGATTGCGCTGACGCTGGCGACACCGGCGATCGCCCAATCCTATCGAGACCGCCTGCCCGAAGACGAAGTCATCTATTTCGTGCTGCCCGACCGCTTCGCAAACGGCGACTCGAAAAACGATACCGGCGGTATCAAGGGCGACCGGCTTAAACATGGCTTCGATCCTACCCATAAGGGCTTCTATCAGGGTGGCGACTTAAAGGGGCTGACCCAGAAACTGGATTACATTCAGTCGATGGGCGTCACCGCGATCTGGTTCGCGCCGATTTTCAAGAACAAGGCCGTTCAAGGTGGCCCGGGCCAGGAAAGCGCAGGATATCACGGTTATTGGATTACCGATTTCACCAGCGTCGATCCGCATTTCGGCACCAACGCCGAATTTAAGTCGTTTGTCGACGCGGCGCATGGCCGCGGGATGAAAGTCTATATGGATATCGTCGTGAACCACACTGCCGATGTCATTCAATATCGCGATTGCCCCGGCGATTGCGCCTATCGCAGCATTGCCGATTTTCCCTACTCGCGTAAAGGCGGCGTCGAGGGTGCACCCATCAACACAGGATTTGCAGGCGATGCTGTCCAGACCGACGAGAATTTCGCCAAGCTGACCGACATGAATTTCGCTTATCAACCCTTTGTCCCGGAAGCCGAGGCAAATATCAAGGTTCCGGCCTGGTTGAACGACATTCGCTACTATCACAATCGCGGCAATTCCTACTGGAAGGGCGAAAGCGTCGTATATGGCGATTTCGTCGGGCTTGATGATGTTGCAACCGAAAATCCGCGCGTTGTCCGCGGTTTTATCGAAGTGTTCGGTAAATGGATCGACGATTTTGGCATTGACGGTTTTCGCATCGACACGTCCAAGCACGTCAATTCGGAATTCTGGCAGGCTTTCGTTCCTGCCATGTACGAACGCGCCAAAAAGCGCGGCATTCCTAATTTCCACATCTTTGCTGAAGTGATGGTCGACGGCACCGACACAGCCACGCTCGCGCGCTATAATCGCACAGACCAATATGACACCCTCGATTTCGCCTTCACATGGGCGGTAGTGGAGGCGCTGAGCGGCAAAAACGGCCCCGAGGCCTTGAGCCGGTTGATGGCCAACGATGTTCTTTACCGTGACGGTCCGTCGTCGGCAAAACGGATGCCGACATTTCTCGGCAATCACGACATCGCCCGCTTCACGACCAATCTTCGCCGCAGAATGCCCGACATCGGTCAGGGCGAATTGTTGAAACGGACGCTGCTGGCGCACGCGTTAATGTTCACGATGCGCGGAGTACCCACAATCTATTCAGGTGATGAGCAGGGTTTCGTCAGCGATGGCGGCGATCAGGACACGCGTGAAACGCTGTTTGCATCGCAGGTAAAACTGTATCTCGATAATGATCTGATCGGCACCGATAGCACGCACGCACAGGATAATTTTGCCCAGGATCATCCGATTTATCGGCAAATTGCGATGTTGTCGAAAATTCGTCTGGCGTCGTCACCGTTGCGTCGCGGTAAGACGATTATTCGCAACCATGGCGAAAAGCCGGGATTGTTTGCCTTCAGTCGTATCGATGAAACCAGCGGCGAAGAGGTTGTCGTCGTCGCCAACACCTGCAACGAACCCGTCACGGGCAACTTCGAACTTAACCCCAGCGTAGCAGGATTTTCGCCGATCCACGGGACCTGTCCAACGCTAAACGCGCCGGGGTCAGCTGAGGTCACCCTTCAACCTCTCGATTATGTGATCTGCTCCGCAAAATGAGTGAAATGCAAAAACCATTGTCCAACATAGCAAACGATCGCCCATGGTGGCGCGGCGCAACCATTTATCAGGTCTATCCGCGCAGCTTTGCCGATTCCAACGGCGACGGCATCGGCGACTTGCCGGGGATTACCGGCAAGCTCGAATATATCGCATCGCTCGGGGTCGATGCGGTGTGGCTGTCGCCGTTTTTTACATCACCAATGAAGGATTTCGGCTATGACGTCGCCGATTATTGCGACGTCGATCCGATTTTCGGCA
>JANLSY010000005.1:0-9271 GCA_031362665.1 Sphingomonadales bacterium | reverse complement strand
GTTTCGTTCTTGCGGCTTTCTGGCCGAATGAAATCGGGATTGGCGGCGTAGAAATCGAGCAACGGCTGCTGGTACTTCAAGAGCCGGAAAAACCAGCTTTCCTCTACGGTCCATTCGACCGGAGTGCCTTGCGGAGACAGTTTTTGTCCCCCCTCACCATCGATTAGCTCGCTCTCGTCGTAATAGGCTTCGTCGCGTACCGAGTACCAGCCTTCATAGCGGTCCAGATATAAATCGCCATTGGCTTCAAGCAGCTTCCAGATCGCCTGACTGGCTTTATGATGATGCTCCGACGTTGTCCGGCAGAAATGATCGACTGAAATATCAAGTTTCGTGCACATCCCTCTAAAATATAATGACATTTCATCAGCGAGTTCAATCGTCGGAATGCCAAGTCCGCGCGCAGTCTGATCCATTTTCAAACCATGCTCGTCTGTGCCGGTTAGAAAACAGACATCGCGGCCCATCAGCCGCTGGAACCGTGCGATCGCGTCGGTCGCTATTGCCTCATAGGCATGGCCGATATGCGGCTTGCCATTGGGGTAAGCGATTGCAGTGGTAATGTAGAACGGTTCGGACATGGGCACTCTTGAAAATGGCTGCTCAGGCCGCCTTATGCGGTTGCAGCGATGCCAGCAAGCTTCCGATTTGCAACACCACGCTTTGCTTGTCGAGGCTTAGCGGAATGGCGCGATTGGCAAGCGATGAAGCTGCGCGCCATGCTTCGACTGCCGAATGCCCATTCGTCGCCGACCTTTGCCGCGCATGCTCCGCGATAAACGAAGGCGCGCGGCGCAGGAAGGCTTCATAACGCGGCTGCGCTGCCTTCAGCACCAATTGCTCGGCCAACTCGCTGCGCAAAGCGTTGCTGCGGTCGCCGGTCTGCATGATTGACGTCATGGCGGCTTCGATTTTGCCAAGTTCTAGTCCAAGAAAATCAATGGCTTGACCCGGGGCACCATTACCAGCCCGGACTAGAGTCGCAATATCATCGCCGCTGGCATCAGGGGCGGCAGCGGTCAGCGCGGCAGACATATCGACGTCGTTCAAAGGCTCGAAACGAAGCATTTGGCAGCGTGAGCGGAGTGTCGGCAAAAGCCGGTCACTGGCGTGGCTGACTAGCAGGAAATAGGTGCCAACTGGCGGTTCTTCCAAAGATTTCAGCAGTGCATTGGCACCGTTTCGTTCCAGGTCATCGGCAGCATCGATTATGATCGCGCGTTTGTCGGATAAGCCGGGACGTGTCGTAAGCGCGGCCTGTATCCCCCTTATCTGGTCGATGGTGATGCTTCGTTTGAGTTCTGCTGACGAGTCGACATCTTCGTCATCTTTGACAGCTTCTTTAGGCAAGCGTCTGATTATTATGACATCAGGGTGCGAGCCACGTTCAACCAGATTGCTGTGCTGGCCGGTGGGATCGACCAAAGCCGCCGCCGCCCGTAATGCGAAACCCGCCTTCCCCAACCCGCGCGGACCTGCCAATATCCAGCCATGATGCAGTTTGCCACCCGCAATAGCGGAAGAAAACTGCCGCCAAGGTTCGTCATGACCGAATAATGTATTCATGCTGTTACCAACAGATCACCAATTTCGGCCAATAAACGCTCAGTTACGTCCTGAGGTGCGCCATCGGCATCAACCAGTCGGACCCTAGAATCGCGTTCGGCGTAGCTTATAAAAGCAATATCCACATCTGCATGGAAGTCCGCATCGCGGCCCTGAATGCGGTCAGGTTTACCTGCATCGCGGATTGTGGCGCGGCGGGCGGCTTCCTTCGCTTCAAGCCGCAAGACCAGAGTTCGGTCGGGCATTAGCCCCCGGCTACCTATTTCGTGAAGCGTCAATATATCGGCATCGGAGAGGCCCGAGCCGCCGCCTTGATAGGCTCGGCTACTATCCAAAAAGCGATCCGAAATGACCCATTTCCCGCCTTCCAACGCCGGTTCGATAAGCCGTTCAACATGGTCGCTGCGCGCTGCTGCAAAAAGCAACGCCTCGGCCCGCGGCAACCAGCGTTCGGCACTGCCACCCAGCAGCATTTGACGGATGGCCTCGGCACCCTGCGTTCCGCCAGGCTCACGGGTTACAATGACGTCATGACCCGCCTGTCGGATTGCCTCGGCAAGTGCGGCAATCTGGGTCGATTTGCCGACACCTTCCCCGCCTTCGATCGACAGAAACCGCCCGCGATGCGTCATTTGCCGATCAATGATTTAGCGCCGCTCCAAGCGCGTCCGAAAAAGCCGGCTTTGCCAACAGCTGTCGCGGCGACGAGCGGCATTACCTGCTCCTTGCCGTTATCAAACTTCGCCACCAATTGCGCCAATTCTGCCCCCTTTTTGAAAGGCGCTTTTACCGGTCCGGCGTAGCGCACGAACAGCTTGTAACGCGGTGCGTCCTTGGCTGGCAAGGCCAGAGCGAGCGGGCGCGGTGCCACCACCGCGATGCGGCTTTCGCTGCCAAGTTGCACTGGAAGTATCGCAACTTCCGAATGCGCGCGAAATAGCGGATTTGCACGCCAAGCTATGAACCCCCAATTGAGCAAACGCACCGATTCATGCGCGCGCGCGGCCATGCTTGGCAGCCCGGCAATCACCATTATCAGGCGACGGCCGTTTTGCTGTGCGGTGCCCGCAAAGCAATAGCCTGCTTCGTCGGTATGGCCGGTCTTGATTCCGTCGGCACCGGCAACGCGGCCTAATATCGGACTGCGGTTAGGCTGGCTAATACCGTTCCAGCCAAATTCTCGGATACTATAAAACTGGCGATACAGATCAGGAAAATCATGAATTGTGCGCGTGCCGAGCAAAGCCAGATCGCGCGCGGTCGTCGTCGTCCGTCCCTGATCGGGCCAGCCATTGGCTGTACCAAAATGACTATCGGTCATCCCCAAGCGCCTCGCGGTCGCATTCATACGCTGGACAAAGGTAGCCTCGCTACCAGAAATGCCTTCGGCCAGTGTGACGGCGGCGTCGTTACCAGATAGCGTCGCGACGCCGTGGAGCAAGTCCTCGACGCTGACCTGTTCATTGGGTTTCAAGAACATGCTTGAGCCGGTGTTATTCCACTTTTTCCAAGTTTCCGGTCGGACTTTGAATTTCTGTTCCGGCTTTAGCTTGCCGCGATCGATAAGGTCAAAGGCCACATATACCGTCATCATCTTCGCCATCGATGCGGGCGGGATCCGCTTTTTAGCATTTTTTTCGAACAAAATGGAACCCGACGACATATCGACAAGATAAGCAATCGGCGCGGCACTTTGATATCGTTGGGCTGCCGCTGCCTCAGGCATTGATAGCGCGGCAATAAGATATAGGACAGAACGCATGCCGTCTTTTAGCGAGGCGAACCGCTGTTTCGCCAGCAGAAATCAGTCGCGATAGATACGCGCTTGTGGATAGCCTTTTTGGCGCGCGGCGGCGGAAGCTTCGCCTTCGGTTGCATAGGGACCAAAACGGACGCGATAAACGCTGCCGTCGGCACTGGCTGCAACTGTCCCGCCTACCTTGCGGGCCAGAGCATCGGCGCGCGAGCGAGAAGAGAATGCTGCGATTTGAGCGATGTAGTTACCTGATACTGCCGATTTCGGCGGTATCGGAGCGGCCTTACCAGCGGGCTTATTTGCTCCTTCACGAATGAAACGGCCATCCGACGATGCTGAAGGCGTTTCTACCGGCATCGGTTTGCCAGTCATTGGTGCAGGCTTTTGAATGACTGTCGAAGGACGGGGTTGTTTCGCCAGCTTTTCGCGTAGTACCTTGAGCAACGAACCCGGTGTTTCGATCCGCTCGGCAGCGATCATGCCCTGCCGAAGCACCGACTTTTCCTGCTCCGGTGGATTGACTCGGCGCACCCGAACACCAGCCACGCCTTGCATGCCCAGCCCCAACTGTCGCGCAGCGCCTTCGGAAAGGTCGATTAGCCGATCGTTGGCAAAGGGTCCGCGATCATTGACTCTGACGAGTATAGTCCGTCCGGTATCGAGAGCGGTTACCTCGACATAGCTTGGCATCGGCAGCGTTTTATGCGCGGCCGAAGCACCCTCAGGTTTGAATATTTCGCCATTGGCTGTTGCTTGGCCTGCCATTTCGCGGCCGTAATAGCTGGCATATCCGACTTCATCATACATCGCCGAGTCGACGGGTGTATAAGTCGCGCTGCCAACTGTATAAGGATTGCCTATTTTGACTACATCGTCGGTGACACCAGTTGCTGCGAACTGGCCCGAGCTGTCGGATGATGCAGTTTCAAGTCCGCTGCCGTCTTTTTCGCCTCCGATACTTCCGCACGATGCGAGCGCGGTCAGCAAGGCAACCCCTACAAAGCCCCTAATTGCGTACCTCATCAGCCAATAACCCCACCGAAAGCGCGTAAAAATTCGAACAATTATAGTCGAGTATCACACGGTAGTTGCCACCAAGTAAATATGCCGTATTTCCAATACCATCGGGCTCAATCAATGTGGCCATCATACTGTCCTTTGGCCAAAACCCGCGTTGCGGCGTGATACCTAGCTGTTTCCACTCTGCGATCGTTTTCCACTGGCTGTGCCGAGCGAATACACGCGGGCAACGCGGCGGTACCATGCGCGATTTGATCGCATTGCGATTGAGCGAAGTAGGGGCATTGACTGCAAAACCCCATTCCTCGCCACGCCGCCAGCCCGAGCTGAGAAAATAATTGGCGATCGAGGTCATTGCGTCGACTTCGCTTCGCCAAATATCGGCATAACCGTCGCCGTCGCCGTCGCGGGCGAGGCGCAAATACACCGACGGCAGGAATTGCGGTTTGCCCAGCGCGCCCGCCCAACTTCCGGTGATAGCATATTGCGGGACGCCGCGGTCGATCATCTTGAGCACTGCGATAAGCTCGCCTTCGAACAATGCGCGGCGGCGACCTTCATAAGCGAGAGAGGCCAGAGCCTCGGGCGCGTTGTAATTGCCCGTAACGGTCCCGTAATTGGTTTCATGCCCGTAAATGGCGATCATCATTTCTTCGGGCACGCCGGTTTGCGCCTCGATCTTCGCGAGCATGGGCCGCAACTCAGTGTACTTCGTGCGTCCGCGGCTGATGCGGGCAGCATCGACGTGCCGAGCCTTGTATGGCGCGAAATCGGGTATCGGTGCATCTGCGGCACCTTCGGGCTGTGCACGGTCGAGACGCACTACGCGTTCGTTGTAGCTAAGAGATGGCAAAACCTTATCCAGCGTTAATGCCGAAACGCCTTCGCGTAATGCGCGTTGACGAACTTGGGCAAGATAGACTCGAAACCCGCTTTCAAGCGCGATGGCGCCTTGGTCGGGCATGGTTCCGCTCGATTGCGGGACAGCCGATTGCGAGAGCAAAGTTGCCGCCAATGGAGTCGCTGCCCATTTGAACAATATTTCCAGCACAACAACGTCCCTCAAGCCAATAACCGCACAGTGACAGATTGGCTTCATCAAGGGAATCCCTTTAAGTTTCGGGCTGGCGTATTTTACCTGGCTTGCCAGCGTAGGAAATGCTGAATAAAGGCATCGGCACAGCGGACAGGTGGCCGAGTGGTTTAAGGCAACGGTCTTGAAAACCGTCGTGGGTGGAAGCTCACCGTGGGTTCGAATCCCACCCTGTCCGCCATTTTCAGCTTGCATCGTAACTTTAGAGCACGCTAACTGCGTGTTATCGGGGCAAAGCAACCTCCCGGTCAGGCGTCCGCGCCCAAGCGTTGCCTTTCTTGTCCGCGTCGGCGGATGACCAAGGCATGGAGCGACATTGTGGCGACGACTCTCCCCTCACCCGATTTCAAGGAATTCATCCGCGTCTTTGCGCGCATCGGATGCCTCAGCTTTGGCGGACCGGCAGGCCAGGTCGCGTTGATGCATCGCGAATTGGTCGATGAACGCAAATGGATAGATGAGGAGCAATATCTCCACGCGCTCAACTTTTGTCACCTACTCCCCGGACCCGAGGCGCAGCAACTTGCGACTTGGATCGGTTGGAAGCTGCATGGGATCAGGGGCGGGTTGGCGGCAGGTTTGTTGTTTGTAATCCCCGGCGCGCTAATCATCCTCGCGCTGTCGATTCTCTATGTCTACGCCGCCAATCTCGATTGGTTTGCAGCGTTGTTCCTTGGCATCAAGGCAGCGGTGCTGGCTATTGTGACTCAAGCGCTCATCCGCATCGGTGGCAGGGCATTAAATACGAGCTTCAAGAAAGTCATCGCGGTGGCGGCGTTTTTCGCGCTGTTCCTGTTCAACCTCCCCTTCCCGTTGGTTGTATTAGGAGCGGGCGCGTTGGGCATCGCGGCGGCTGCGTCGCGACCGGACTGGCTGGCTCTGAAAGCGGGTGTAGAAGGCGTTCCGGTCACAACAAGGCCTTGGGCGGCATCAATAAGGGCCGTCATTGTGTGGAGCATCATTTGGGCTGCACCGCTCGCCTTGGTCTACGCTTCTGTCGGCCCCGACCATGTACTGTGGGATATTGGGCTATTCTTCTCGCAACTTGCAATCGTCACTTTTGGCGGGGCATATGCGGTGCTGGCCTATATGGCGCAGGAGGCAGTGCAAGGTTATGGCTGGCTTTCGGCAGGTGAAATGGCCGACGGGCTGGGTCTTGCCGAAACTACGCCGGGACCGCTGATAATGGTCACGCAGTTTGTCGGCTACCTCGCTGCTTTCCGAGCGCCGGAGCCATTCACGCCGTTGGTTGCAGGCATCATCGGGGCGGGGTTGACCACATGGGTCACCTTTGCGCCCTGCTTCCTGTGGATATTCACTTTTGCGCCGTGGATCGAGCGGATGGAGAATGCAAAATGGCTGAAGGGCGGGTTGGCGACGCTGACTGCGGCGATCGTTGGTGTCATCGCCAATTTGTCGGTTTGGTTCGCTTTGCACGTTATATTCGAGCGAGTTGGAGAGCGGCAATATGGAGCAATGCGGTTTTATTGGCTCGATCCCGCTAGCTTTAGCTGGCAGGCTGCGTTGCTGACGCTATTGTCGGCTGTCCTGATTTTCCGCTTCAACTGGAATGTCATCAAGACGCTGGCCGCCGCCGGTGCGGGCGGCCTGCTCCTTGGACAGATAGGCTGACGCGTTATTTTTCGGGCGTCAGCTTAGCACCGCTTTCGACATTTTCGTTGAACGAACTGACAATGCCATCGACGATCATCTGTACTTCTTCGCCCGCAAATTGCTCGGCGTCTTTCTGACTCGAACCATAGCCGCGTTCCGCCTTGACCATAATGTCGCGATAGACGGCGCGCTCTGTGGTGCAGGCGCCATCTGCAGCCTTGAGAAAATCGCTTGGGCTAACTTTTTCGCCCACCGCCTTGTTGTGCACCTCAATCATGCAGTTGTTGAACGCCTTTCGCGCATTATCCAGCGGATCGGCCTTCATGGCGGCCATGCTCAGCATCGTTGCTGCGACCAAACTCATCATTTTCGTAACCCCCAGCTACTTTTCAATTCGGCTATAATTGCCGATAGCCGAATAATATCACTCAGCCCTGTTGCAGGCAATGCACCTTTCAGTATTGACCTAAGCTGACTATTCGACGCGTTTACCACCTTTTACAACGGCGTCGACGGACGCCAGTTCGCCGACATCGGCCAGCGGGTCGCCATCGACTGCAACGATATCGGCAAAGCGGCCCACAGCGATCGCGCCCACATCCTTTTCGCGGCCCAACGCTTGGGCAGCGTTGCGGGTCGCGGCCTGAATGGCTTCCATCGGCGTCATGCCATATTGCACCATCGTTCCGAACTGTTTGCCGACCTGACCATGCGGCATCACGCCTGCGTCGGAACCGAAGACCATTTTCACGCCCGCCTTGTGCGCTTTGCGGAAATTATCACGTTGGATTTGAGCGACTTCCCGGTCTTTTCTCAGATTGTCTTCTAGAACACCGTTCTTGGCACCCTCGGCCTGGGTATAGTCGGTGTTATAGATATCCATCGAAAACCACACAGGCCGCGCCCGGGCTACCGCAAGCTTGATTCCTTCACCGTCGACAAGGCTTGCATGTTCGATCGTGTCGATACCCGCCTTGATCGCGGCCTTGATACCATCTCCGCCATGGGCATGCGCAGCAACGCGCAGGCCCCATTGGTGCGCTTCGTCGGCGATGACGCGAAGTTCGCTCTCGGACAATTGCTGCTGTCCCGGTTCGGTATTGCGCGAAAATACGCCGCCGGTGGCGCAGACCTTGATAACCTCCGCCCCATATTTGCGTTGACGGCGTACCTGATAGCGCAGCTCGTCAGGGCTGTCGGCAATCCCCTCCTCTTTTTCCGCTTTCTCAAGACTGGGCGGCAGGAAGGTCGAGTCGCAATGTCCCCCCGTCGCGCCAAGTGCATAGCCTGCTGGCACGATACGCGGGCCTACGGCGTAACCATTCTCGATAGCCTGCTTCAGGCCGATGTCATTGCGGTTGCCAGATCCCACGTTGCGCACGGTGGTAAAGCCGGCATCAAGCATCGCTTTTGCGTTGCCCACTGCGGTCATGCCCCAGAAACTGTCGGTAAATTCGAGCCCGCGATAGCCGCCGATGTCGGCGGGGCCATCGAGGTGCACATGCATGTCGATGAGGCCGGGCAGTATGGTTTTGCCGCTGAAGTCGATACGTTTGACGTCGCTGCCCCATTTGACCGTGCGGGCGTCGGCGATGCTGGTGATGCGGCCGTCGGGACCAACGAAGACTGCGGGAAACTCTACGATCTTGCCCGTCAGCACGTCGATCATCTTGTCGGCGGTGATGACCGTGTTTTGGGCGTAGGCCGTTTGCGAAAAAAACGCCACACCACAAATCGCCAAGACCCGCAGTTTCTTCAGAAAGTGGACGCTATTTGGCATATCTATTTTTCCTACAGATTGTTGTTATCCGAAAGGATGGCAAAAACGCCGCGTGTAGGACAGCGAAAAAGGCAGGAAACGAATATTAAGGCGCAAGGACAGACGGAAATGCAGCCAGCCGTAGATGTTCCCGCCAGGCAATTACGGCGGCTGCCATTAAGGCAAACGCGGTGCCGAGCATCCATCCGGCGATAACATCGGTCGGCCAATGCACGCCAAGCATGATGCGCGAAAGCCCGGTGACGATTATCATCGCCGCTGCGGCCAATTGCCAGCCCGGATGGCGTGCTTGCGGGACAAGCATGATAAAAAGCATATAGACCACCGCCGCGTTATTGGAGTGTCCGCTGGGATAAGCGGCGCTGGATATGGCATCGAGATGTGGGACAATATCAGGACGCACCCGCGCAAAAAAGGCCTTCAATAATTCGGAGGTCAATGC
>JANLSY010000370.1:0-3597 GCA_031362665.1 Sphingomonadales bacterium | reverse complement strand
TCGAACCGGCGCCTTTCTTCGCTTTACTCGCCGAACTCGCCGCGAGGCATGGCCTGGCCGGTTTAAGCATGGGCATGTCGGACGATTTCGCCACCGCGATCATGCTCGGCGCGACGCATATCCGCATTGGCACTGCCCTATTTGGCGAGCGCACGCTCGCAGTGTAGACGAAAGCGTGCGAAACCCGACCGTGTTGGTACCAACGCCTCGGCATGTTCGGATTCGGCTAGGTCGCATGCCCGGGTGATTGCGACGTCGTGCGTATCCAGCCCGCCGGTGAATGCACCGAAAGCAGGCATAATTAGCTTGCGTGTACTTTTGACAAAGCAGCGCCGCGATACCATCCGCCCGCGCAACACCTGCCGGTATTTGGGATGGAAATGACCCGATATTTCTGGTTCGTTTTCGCCCCGCACAGCTTCGTGCCGCAATATAACGCCGGACGTTACAAGTTCGTCGACCGAGCGCCCACCCCAACACGCTTCGAGATTACGGTCGTGGTTGCCGGTGATCCATATCCATTCGGCTTGAGCGACCAGTTGCTTCAGTAGGTCGGCCGCATCGGAAGGCAGGCGGGCTTCGCCTGCGTCGTCGTGGAAGTTGTCGCCAAGTGAGACAATGCGTTGGGGGAGGAACTGCGCAACCAATGCAGCAACGTCGTGCAGGGTCGAAAGACTGTCATAAGGGGGCAGCATCTGGCCTGTGCACGCGAAAGCACTGGCCTTTTCGAGGTGCAGGTCGGAAACGAGCAAAGTACGTTCGGCTGGCCAGAATAGCGCGGCTTCCCCTGCCAGTTCGAAAGTCTGGCCGCCAAATTCGAATGTACGCGACATTGGCCGCATATGCTTGGCTGCAGACGACGGTGCAAGCGTTCAATCGGCCATGCTTCAATCGGCTAGCGCCATCCGGCTCATCGATTTGCGTTCGACGCCCTTGGGCAGGTCAAAGCCGACGCGACGGTTGCCGAAGTCAATCAACACTCGGTCAAACAATTTCATCGCGTCCATCCCCAAAAGGATCGCCGGGCGGTCCTGCATCGACAATGCGGTAAACGCATAATTGTCGGCAAAGGTAATGGGCAGGTCGTTAATTGTCAGGCCGCCGACCTCTATCTCCCTCAGCTGCGTAAACTCGCCGTTGAGGATTGAACCGGTAACGCTCCTCATCTTGACCGGCACAAATTCTCCGGTGCGATGGCGGCGGCGAAGCTTGTCGCGCAGCGCGTAATTCGCCATGCTGCTCTGCGCGCCGGTATCGAGGATGATATCGACCTTGATGCCATCGATCTTTGCAGTCGAAATGATCATGCGCCCCTCTTTTTTCTTGGCGTTGACGACGATCATTCCGTTCTCGAGCTTGGTCTTGCCGCGCGTCTTTTTCGACGGCAGCACATCCATTTTCTGGTGCGCAAAATCGAGCAGTACGCGGTTGTCCTCAAGGCTGTCGATCCCGAGCAGGCCATAAGCACCAAGGTTGGCGCGGTCGAGGCCGGGGGCCTCCAACCCCTCAAGATTTACCGATGCCGTCGTCAATTTTTCGATGAAGAAACTGTTGACCTTATATTTCCCCGAAATCGTTGCCAGCGTCAGCGTCGGCCCTGACTCAAGCGAAAGTTTGCGGGCAAGGTCGTTGGCGATAACCGTGCGTTCGGCGCCGGTATCTACAATGAAGGGAACCGCCTCGCTGCCGTTGACCTGGACCTGAACTGTCATGCGGTCGCTTCGGTCGATGCCGAACTGCTCAACGATAGCGGGAATGTCTTCGGATATGGCAACGCTACTATCCTGTGCGGCAATCGGCCCGCCAGCCAGCGAGAAGAGCATAGCCACTAAAAAGATGCGTTTCATTTCTCCTTCTCCCTGCACATGGATACGCCTGTTTGCGTAAGGCCACAAGTCGCCGCCGGTCGAAGCGATTACGAACTTCGTCGAAGGGCTATGCAAATTCACATTGTTGCGCGCGCTGAGCTCGTTTAGCCTTGAGATATTAGGACTACGAAGGGGATTTTCCGTGAAGAGACTGCTTTTGATTGCCGCCTTGGCGTTACCCATGATGCCGGCTTTAGCCGACGCGCCCAAGCCCGACGCGCTGGTCGCCGATGGCCTGCCGCCCGTCCCCGATGAATTGCCTGCGGAGACTCGACCTTATATGGAATTCCGGACCGCCAGCTTTTCGGGCTGGCATCCAACCGATAAGTCCATGCTGATCGCGACGCGCTTCGGCAATACTGCGCAATTGCACCGTGTTGCCGGACCGATGATGGACCGCAAGCAAATCAGTTTCGAAGCCGAGCCCATTGGCGGCGGCAGCTGGGCGCCGAAGATCGGCGACATATTGCTTACGCAAAAGGATATTGGCGGCAATGAATTTTATCAGATCTATTCGCTGAAGGACGGCAAGCTGAAATTGCTCACCGACGGCACGAGCCGAAACAGCTTGAACGCATGGAGTGATGATGGCGAGCTGGTCGCCTATACGTCGACGCGGCGCTATGTCATGAACCCGCGCGATCCATCGGCCAGCCGGATGGTTGCCGAGGTCAAAGGCGGCGGTTGGAATGTCAGTGCGTTTTCGCCGGACAAGAAAAGCGCAGTGGTCGGGCAATATCTTTCGGTCACCAATGTCGACATGTCGTTGCTTGACCTTGGCACCGGCAAGATGACGCCGATTGGCGATCATGCCAAGGATATCGCTATTGGCGGCGCCTCATTCGCGCCCGATGGCAGTCTATGGGTCACGTCGGACGAAGGATCGGACTTTCAGCGGTTGGGGACCATCGACATTGCAACCGGCAAATTCACGCCGCGCGGCCCGGCCGAAAAATGGGACGTCGACAGTTTCGATATCTCCCCCGACGGCAGCTTCATTGTTTACGAAACGAATGAAGCGGGCATAAGCAAACTTAAACTGCTCGATCCAAAAACGAACAAGGTCCGCGTTGTGGAGGGCTTGCCCGCTGGCATCATCGGCGGATTTGAAGTGTCCGAATGGGGTGAAATCGGGGTTACGTTCACCTCGGCGCGCAGTGCAGCCGATGCATATAGCGTCGATCCCAAAACACTGAAAGTTACGCGCTGGACCGAAAGTGAAACCGGTGGTTTGGACGTTTCGAAAAATGTCGAACCCGAATTGGTCAAGGTGAAGAGCTTTGACGGGTTAGAGGTATCGGGGTTTCTCTACCGCCCTGACGCGACGAAATTCCCCGGCAAGCGGCCGATGATCATGAACGTCCATGGTGGTCCCGAGGGCCAGTCGCGCCCCGGCTTTCAGGGACGCAGCAACTATCTGCTCAACGAAATGGGTGTGGCGATCTTCTATCCCAATGTTCGCGGTTCGACCGGTTACGGCAAGAATTTTGTCAGCCTCGACAACGGGCCATTCAAACGCGAAGACTCAGTAAAAGACATGGGCGCGTTTCTGGGTGCGCTTGAAAAGGACAAGGGCCTCGATGCCAGCCGCTTTGGTTTGGCGGGCGGATCATATGGCGGCTATATGTGTTATGCAGCGGCGGTGCAGTATAAGGACAAGCTTCGCTCGACCAACTGCATCGTTGCGATATCGAACTTCGTCACCTTCCTCGAAAACACGCAAAGCTAT
>JANLSY010000348.1:0-3041 GCA_031362665.1 Sphingomonadales bacterium | reverse complement strand
AGGTGTTGACCGTTACGACGTCGCCGGTGGTAAACTGCCCATTTGAACAGCCCCAGACCACATAGACCATCGCGCCCGACATCATCAGATTGGTGATCAGCGACTGACCGATGTTGAGCGCCGCAAGGCTGTTTTCGGATTTCACCGCGGCATTGGCATAATGATGCACGACCTCGGCATAGCGCCGGGTTTCCCGCTTTTCGGCGTTGAAATATTTAACTGTCTCGTAGTTCAACAAGCTGTCGACTGACTTGGCGACTGTCTGCGTATCGAGCTCGTTCATCTCCTCACGCAATTTATTGCGCCAGTTGGTGATGACCGTGGTGAAGGTGATGTAACTAACCACCATCAGCAGCGTCGCGGCGACCATGCCCCAGCCGAACTCGATTTTAAAATAGGTCGATACCAAAACAAGCTCAAGCAATGTCGGTGCGATGTTGAACAGCAGGAAATAGAGCATGATGTCGATGCTCTTGGTTCCCCGCTCGATTACCTTTGTGACCGCGCCGGTGCGCCGGTTCATGTGGAAGCGCATCGACAGATTATGGAGGTGACTGAAGACATTCTCGGCGAGCCGCCGCGTAGCCTCCTGCCCTACTCGTTCGAATACGACGTTGCGCAAGTTATCGAACAATACGCCACCAAAGCGCGCACCAGCATAAGCCGCAACCAGTGCGATGGCGATAGCGACGCCATCCTCCATCCCCGGCACCATCCGGTCGATCGCCGCGCCATAGACCCAGGCCATGCTGAGCTGGATGAGTTTGGAAATGACGACCAACAGCAAGGCGAATACAATACGCACGCGCAGTCCAACCTGATCCTTCGGCCATAAATAGGGAAGGAACCGCTTCATCACGGCGAAATCGGGCTTGGTTTTTACGGGAGATTCTAAGGGCGGCACTCCGGCCATATAGGGCCGCTGTCACCAATCACAAAGTATCGCGAAAAAATTATGCCCTGCCGGACATCAACAGCCATGTCGCGATGCCGTTCATGCCAGTATACGCCCAATAGAGAAGCGAAATAAGCAACGCGCCTTCATTGGCGAACCACATCGCGCCGATGAGCAATATGAGTTCGATACCATAGCTGCCGTAAGGGCTAAAATATCTGCCGAAATAACGTTTAGTGTCTTCGACAAACGGATGCCCCGATTCCGCCACCGCCTTGTGCATCGCGAAATTAGCGATACCCATCAGGAAGCAGAAAACCAAGAGCATCAGGGCCCTTTACGGATCGCCCGCGCCTCGTTGCGTTCCGATTGCCGTTCCAGCGCAACCTTGATCATCGCGATAATCGGGTCGGCGAGCGCCAGCCCCAATATCCCGAACAAAGCGCCAAGCAATATCTGTGCACCAAGCACCAGCGCAGGTGCCAAATCGACCGCACGCTTGGCGACCATCGGGACGATCAAATAGCCGTCGACCATCTGCACGACCAGATAAACGAAAACCGCGTAAAGCCCGACATCGACACCAGCCGAAAAGCCGACAAGGATGATGAGCGCGCCCGACACAATAGCGCCGATGTTTGGCAAAAACGCGAGAAGTCCGGTCAATATGCCGAGCAAAGCTGCCATCGGCACCCCGCCCAAGCTCAATAAAATCCAGGTGCCGAAACCCTCGACAGCCATGCCCAGCAGGCGGCCCGCCATCAGGCGACGCAAAACGCGGCCGATCTTTTCGGCAGTGCCGTAAAAATGCTCGCGCTCGGCGAGCGGCAGCATCCAGGCAACGCCGCGCTCATACATGCGCGGCTCGGCGGCGATGAAGATGGCGAGCACGAGCATCATCGCCAAATTGGTAACCGTACCAACAACCGAGGTGACAGCGGCAGTCACCCGGCCGACCGAATTGAGGATTTGGGAACCGAAACCTTTGACGTCTTCGGCCGAAATATTGAAGCCTGCCGCGCTGATCCGGTTACCTATCGTTTCAATCTGCGCTTCGACGACAGCTTGCAGCGTGGCTGCCTGCGCGGCGAGTTCCGAACCGGTAAAAACAAATGTCCAATAGATAAAGCCGAACACCCCAAGCACGACAATCGTTAAACGAAAACCGCGCGGTATCGGAAGGACACGGCCCAAGAGCCGCGCCCCGCCATCGAACATTGCAGCCAGCACCAGACCGCCAATAATCAGCAATATCGGTTGCGCCAGCCAGACCAGAGCGACCACCAGCGTCGCCATCCCGATCCAAACCGTTGCCTTCTTCAACTCGGTACGGATCAGCGGGTCGGTAAGTTCGGTCGGCCCCATTTCCTCCCGGAAAGACTCCTCTTTTACTTCGGTCTTGGTCCTTGCAGTCCGCGTCTTGCGCGGCTTGGCGGGAGCTGCGTCATTCATTCGATTTCACCTGTTTGGGCCGCAGGCTGGTTCCTGCACGGTCACCGCGCAGCGAACCGAACCAAGTCGCCGGGTTTAGGCTGGTGCTGCCATCGACCGAAAAGGTGATGATTTCGGCCCGTCCGCCCAAGCGGTCCCACGACACAGGCCCACCCAGCCCGCCGAGGTCAGACGACACGCGGCTGTCGGAGCTGTTGTCGCGATTGTCGCCCATCAGGAACACATGGCCTGCAGGAATGTTCACCGGGGCCATGTCATCGGTATCGCGGCGGCGCGCATCGATCGTGTCATATTGCACACCATTGGGCAGCGTCTCGCGGATGATCGGCAAATGGCACGTCAGGCGTCCGTCTTTCTCACGCGTAAGAGCGCCGGGAAAATCATAGTCGTTGCAAGGATTATTTGCATCGACCGGTAATACCAGATTCGGCTCGGTTTCCTGACGAACCGGCTTTCCGTTCAGGAATATCTGCCCTTCACGAAGCGAGATTGTGTCGCCGGGCAGGCCAATTACCCGCTTGATCCAATCCTGATATTTGCCCTTGGGCGTCAGGATCACAATGTCGCCACGCTCGGGCATCTTACCCCAGACACGCGTATTACTTTCGGGCAAAGGCACTGCAAGCGCGTCGACTTCCTCACGCAGCACCAGCCAGCGGAATATAGCGGCAGGATCGGGGATAGTCGGCGAAAC
>JANLSY010000332.1:0-4445 GCA_031362665.1 Sphingomonadales bacterium | reverse complement strand
CATCCAGAAAAAGCGTCCCGCCATTGGCAATCTCGATTTTACCCTCCGTCATTTTGACCGCGCCGGTAAATGCGCCCTTTTCGTGCCCAAACAATTCCGACTCGAGCAGATTTTCAGGGATCGCGCCGCAATTAATTGCGACAAAAGGCTTGTCGGCACGGCCACTCGCATTGTGCAATCCCCGCGCCAGCAATTCCTTGCCGGTCCCGCTTGCACCCAGAAGCATGACTGAAACATCGGTAGGCGCAACGCGCTCAATAGTGCGCGCTACCTTCACCATTTCAGGCGAAGCTGAAATGATCGAACCGAGCAGCAGTTCACCGCCCGCATCGGGCTGCTGCAATTTTTCGTTCTGCAATTCGAGCTGACGCACATGGAAGGCGCGTTTGACGATCAGATGTAGCTCATCGATTTCAACCGGCTTCTGGTAAAAATCCCACGCGCCTGCGGAAATTGCGCGTAACGCGCTTTCTTTTGCACCATGCCCTGACGCGACGATTACCTTAGTATCGGGCTTCAGCTTCAACATTTCGTCAAGCACCTTAAAGCCTTCGGTCACGCCATCGGGATCGGGCGGCAGACCGAGGTCGAGTGTGACGACATCTGGTTCCTCTGAACGTAGCAACGCCATTGCCTCGTCACGGTTGGCGGCACAGAATACCTCGAAATCCTCATAGGACCATTTGAGCTGCTTCTGCAGGCCCAGATCATCTTCGACGATCAACAACTTTTGTCTTGCTTCGCCCATGATCAAGCCGCCTCTTCAAGAGAATTTTGACTGCCGCTTTCGCGTGCGGCCGGTAGCAATAATGTGAATGTCGTGCCTTTGCCCAAGCGGCTTTCGACCCGCAACTGTCCGCCCATCGACATCGCCAACGCGCGCGCTTCATAGGCGCCAATGCCGAAGCCACCATCCTTGGTGGATTCGAACGGCTTGAAAAGCTGGCTGGCGATAAAGCCCTCGCTCATGCCCACGCCGCTGTCGGTAATATTCACCGCAATGTCATTGCCTTGCGCGCGGCAAGTTATACGCACCGGCGAACCGTCGGGCGTCGCCTCAATCGCGTTCTGCAGCAGGTGGCCGATTATCGTGTCGACCCTTGCTGAGTCGGCGACCGCGAAGTGACCGGGCGTGAGTTGCGCATCTACCGGGTAAATCAAACGCTTGGCATGCACAGCGTTCAATACCGCTTCGCCGATATCGATCGCAACCGGCGGCGCATGCCTTGATTTATTGTGCTGCGACAACCGCGCGAGCAACTCGTTCATCTTGTCCACCGATGAACGTAGCGTATCGATCATATCGGCCCGAAATTCGGGCTTTTCGGCATGACGTTCTGCGTTGCGTGCCAATATGCTCAATTGGCTGACAAGGTTTTTGATGTCGTGCACGACAAAGGCAAACCGCCGGTTGAACTGTTCGAACTGCTGACTTTCCGCAAGCGCCTGTTGGCTGGCCGCCTCGGCAAGATAGCTCGCCAACTGCCGCCCGACGACGCGCAACATATCGAGGTCTTCCCAATCGAGAGCGCGCGGCAACCGCGGCCGCGCCAGCACCGCAAGCCCGGCGAGCTTTCCGAAATGCACCAGCGGCACCACTGCCCAGGCCTGTTGCTCGTCATACAACCATTGCGGCACCGCACGTGGATCACAACGCTCGTCAGTTCCCGCACGCACCTCGTCCATCGACAATATGTGTCCTGTCGACTCAAAGAACGGCATCGTCATTGATGTTACACAGTTGGCAGGCACATCAGCCGTCGCCCAATTCCACCGAGCCTGCAGCGTGAGCCTGCCTTCGTCATCGGGCACCATCAATAGCCCTGCCGGGCTTTCGAATATGTCGGCGAGCGACTTGACAACGCGTTCATAAAAGGGAGCTGCCTCTTTGGACGGAAAGCCAATCGTGTCGGCAAAGCGCATCCATTCGGATCGATAATCATAGCGATGCTGGAAGAAATTCTTGGCAACAATAACGTTGAGCCAGCTTCTGAACCGCCCCGACGGCAGGATAAGCAACGCTGCCAGCGACATGCCAAAAATCAGCGTGATCTGCGCCAACCGCACATATTCACCACCAACCAGCTCAAGTGCAGTCGCCAGCAATACCATGCCGAGCAGGTATACGCCGATAGCAATGAGCGATATTGACTGGAATGCTACCGAGCGTGAAAGCCGAATCCGCCAGCTGCTGTTGCGCCGCGCCGCCATCACGAACACCGGTGCCAATACTGCAGCGGCAAAACCTCGCGTCGCGATTAGTTCGGCAGAGGTGCTGTCGGTCAGATAGCTAATCGTGTACTGGTTAAGGTCATAGGTCCACAATGCGGCCAGAGCGGCCATGGGTAGGCTAATACCCCAGCGCGCTTCTGGCGCGGACACAGTGTAAAGGTTATGCACCAAAACAAGCGCGCCCACAGCATAGATCATCCGTAGCGTCATCGCCGACTGGATCGCTATGTCGGTGCCGACATTATTAGCGTCGAGCAATGTAACCGCCCAATCGTTCAGCGGCTGGCACAGCAGGACGACCAACAGCGCGATGTAGATCATATTGATTGTGCGGGGTTGCTCGCGCCCCTCTCCGCTGCGCAATAGGAAGAACATGAAGCCCAGCCATGCAAGGTTGCGGGCACTTTCGGCCCATAATGCCGCAAGGCTGAGCGGCCCCGAAACGGTGGCTGCAATCCCCCAAAGCGAGGTGAGCGCCATAGCGGCGATCAGGATCACCTGCTGCCGGTTGATTGAACCATATTTATGCACCAACCAGATGGCTAGCGCAGCATAGGCAAAGCCGACCGCAGTATGGCCCCAAAAAGACACGAAAGGCAGTGCCGCTTCCATCAGCGCGCACCCTCAGGCCATAAAACGACGCGGATGGTCTGGAGCAGGATTAATAGGTCGAGGAACGGGGTGTAATTCTTCGCGTAATAGAGGTCATATTCCAGCTTGTGCCGGGAATCGTCGATCGATGCGCCATAAGGATAATTGATCTGTGCCCAACCGGTGATGCCAGGTTTTACCATATGGCGCTCGGCATAATAAGAAAGCTGCTGCTCAAGGTCGGCGACGAATTCGGGCCGTTCCGGACGTGGACCGACAAAGCTCATCTCACCTTTCAAAACGTTCCAGATTTGCGGTAATTCGTCGATGCGCACCTTGCGGATGAAATTGCCGACGCGCGTAATGCGCGGATCATCCTTTTCTGCCCAAATCGCCTTGCCGCCGACTTCGGCATCATTACGCATCGAGCGCAGCTTGACCACGCTATAGGGCTGCCCGAAAAGTCCGACGCGCATTTGCCTGTAAAACGCTGGCCCCTTGCTCTCCAACTTCACCAGCAGCGCGAACAGGAAGATAATTGGCGCGGTGAAAAAGAGCAGAAGCGAACTCGCCGCGATGTCGAACAGTCGCTTGGCAATTCCCGACAACCGCCGCCCAGACGAGAAACCGTCGGAAAAAATCAGCCAACTCGGGTTAACGCTGTCAAGGTCTACACGCCCCGTCTCGCGTTCCAGAAAGGTAGAGATATCGTTCACATGGACGCCGGTCGTTTTGATGCGCAGAAGGTCATCGAGCGGCAACGCATTGCGGCGCTCTTCAAGCGCCAGCACCACTTCACTTGTCCCCAGTTTGACGACATAATCGGCCAAATTGTAGATCGCGCTGCGGTTGATCGCCTCGGGAATGCTGCGTTTGTTCTCGTCCATCGCAATGTAGCCGACAACGACGAAGCCTGACCCGGGCTTGGCCTCAAGATCCTTGATTCGCTGCGCCCGCCGTCCGGCACCCAGCACCAGTAATCGCCGCTTGAAACTTTCGCCGCCGACCAGGCTACCGAGGAATGCGCGACTGATTGCGAGAAAGAAAAACGCCAATATCATCGCGTACAACGAATTGGACCGCCACAAAGTCATACCTGGTAGCATGAACGCCATCACTGACTGGAAAATCACGCCGAGCGACACTGCCACAAGCAACCGCGCAATTGCAAAACGCAGCGACTGCAACGCATCGGAACCATAGACACCAACCGCCATCGCAGCGACGTGAACCGATGCGGCAAAAGTTAGCAGCTGGCCCATACGATTGCCGATATAATCGACATGCATCCCGATCTGGCCGGCACGGATTACCCACGCGGTTTCGGCGGCAGCAATAAGCAGACAAAAGTCGATTATGCCAAGAAACAGCACCGCATATGGTATATAGTGCTTGAAAAGCCGTATCATCGAACGCTGCCACCCATCATGTCGGATTTTTTAACGGCTAAAAGTAAAGTGTCGCTTAATTTTACACTTTTATTGCAACATTATGGAACAAAAGCATTTTTTGTTGTTTGACCGTTGCAAAATCATACGCAATAGCGGCGGTAGATTCTGTTCAGGCCAATCGTGAGGAACCCAAGTGCTGATTACCCCAGTCATATTATCTGGCGGCGGCGG